>WRCZ01000046.1 GCA_009783685.1 Actinomycetes bacterium | reverse complement strand
GCCCAAAGTGAAGGTTCTGCCATTTACTTCTGTCGGAGTGTTGACGGAATATCTCGGCGTTCCTACCTTGACCTGCATGCAGAAGCCCACAGGAGCGCACGCCCTGGTCAGGCGGACCCATGAGGACCGCGTGCTGCGCGCACTCCAAGCGAACGGCGCCATGAGCCGCGGCGAGATCGCCCAGATCGTCGGCCTGTCCCGCACGACCCTCTCCGAGATCACCGGCAACCTCCTCCAGCGCGGCGCCATCGTCGTGCTGGACACGGACGCCGCGATCCGCGGCGGCAGCGGAAGGCCGGCCGAGCGGCTGGCGCTCGATCCGGCGTCGGCGCAGTTCATGGGGGTCGACTTCGGGCACCGGCGGGTGCACGTCGCCGTTGCCGACGCCGCCCACGAGATCATGGTCTCGGGCTCGGTCCGGTACGCCGACACGGCGCCCTGGCAGACGCGCACCGAGCTCGCCCTCGCGCTCGTCGACC
Organism: Actinomycetes bacterium; assembly: GCA_009783685.1. Classification (GTDB taxonomy): domain Bacteria; phylum Actinomycetota; class Actinomycetes; order Streptomycetales; family Streptomycetaceae; genus Actinacidiphila. Next base: position 17,701 of record WRCZ01000046.1, on the reverse strand, counting down.
GGCTCGGCTCCCAGGCCGGCGTCCGCTACGGGGCGCTCCAGGGGATCGGCATCGGCGTCCCGGGCCCCTACCCGGCGCCCGAGCGGGCGGCCTGGCCGCCCGCCAGCCCCGGGGCGACGATCCTGCGGCCGGCTCCGGAAGGCGTCGACGTGGCCTTCGCCGAACGCTTCGACGCGCCGGTGATCGTCGACAACAACACCCGCCTCGCGGCCCTCGCCGAGGCGATCACCGGGGCCGGCAGCGTCGCCGACCTGCTGTACGTACGGCTGGCGGACGGTGTCGGCGGCGGGCTCGTCATCGGCGGCCAGCTCGTCACCGGCTCCACCGGGCTGGCGGGCGAGCTCGGCCACGTGACCGTCGAACCGGTGGGCCGTCCGTGCCGGTGCGGCAAGCGCGGCTGCCTGGAGACGGTCGCCTCGGTCCCCGGAATCCTCGCCACCTGCTGGGAGTTCGGGCTGCGCCTGGACGGCCCCGAGGCCCTCGCGGACGCCGTCTCCCGGCAACACCCCGTCGCGGAACGGGTGGTGCGGGAGGCGGCCGCGGCACTGGGGCGCGTGCTGGGCGCCGCGACGATGGTGCTCAACCCGGCGAAGGTGGTCATCGGAGGGGAGATCGCCCGGCTCTCACCGGTGATGGTCGAGCAGGTGGCCGCCACGCTCGCCGGCGAGCTCTTCCCGATCGCGGCGGCCGGTCCCGTCGTCGAGGCCGCGCGGCTCTCCGACGAGGACGGCGCGCTCGGCGCGCTCGCGGCCGTCTTCCACAACTCACCCCTTCTGGCGAAGTACCCCGAAACCGCCGACGTGAAGGACCGTTCCGATGGATCCGACCCGACCCCAGAAAGAGCCGCCCATGTCCGTTCTTGACCAGCAGGGCGCCGAAGAGCGGGACCCCGTGGCCGGCAAGACGCCGGACGAGCCGGCCGGTGCGGACGCCGGCGGCGGCCCGAAGGCCGTCCGCGGCCGTGAACCGGCGCGCCGCCGCGGGCTGTTCCTGGTCCTGAACGCCGTGTCCGTCCTGCTGGGCATCGGCCTGTGGTGGGTGCTGGCGGCCTCGGGCTTCACGCTGCCGACGCCGCCCCAGGTCGTCTCCCGAGCCGGGACGCTGATCAGCAACGGGACGCTCGCCGGCGACGTCCGCGCGAGCCTCACCCGGGTGCTCATCGGCTTCGCGCTCGGCACCGCGGCCGCCGTCCCGGTCGGGTTCCTGATGGGCTGGTACGACATCCTGCGGGGCCTGATCGAACCCTGGATCCAGTTCTTCCGCACCATCCCGCCGCTGGCGATCATCCCGCTGGCCGTCGTCATCATGGGCATCGACGAGACCCCGAAGATCTTCGTCATCTTCCTCGCCGCGTTCCTGGCGTGCGTGGTCGCGACCTACCAGGGCGTGGTGAGCGTCGACCGGACGCTGATCAACGCCGCCCGGGTGCTGGGCGCGGGCGACCTGACGATCTTCGCCCGCGTCGTGGTGCCGGCCTCCACCCCGTTCATCCTGGTCGGCATGCGGGTCGGCCTCGGCTCCGCCTGGGCCACCCTGGTCGCCGCCGAACTCATCGCCGCCCAGAAGGGCCTGGGGTACCGCATCCAGAACGCCCAGCTCTACTACGACCTCCCCACCATCTTCGTCGGACTCATCTCCATCGGGATCCTCGGCCTGCTCATGGACCGTGCCCTCCTTCTCGCAGAACGCAGACTCACCGGATGGCAGGAGCGCCGATGACCACCGAGACGGCCAAGATCTCCGTGCAGGACGTCACCAAGACGTTCGAGCTGGGCCGCGAGACCTTCACCGCGCTGGACAGGGTCTCGCTCGACATAGCGGACCACGAGTTCGTCACCGTCGTCGGCCCCTCGGGCTGCGGCAAGAGCACCCTGATGAACATCCTCGCCGGGCTGGAGACGCCCACCGCGGGTCGCGCCCTGGTGGACGGCGCCCCGGTCTCCGGGCCGGGCCCCGAACGCGGCGTGATCTTCCAGCAGTACGCCCTCTTCCCCTGGCTGACGGTCCGTCAGAACGTGGAGTTCGGCCTGCGGACCACCGGCGTGCCCAAGCGTGAACGCCGCAGCCGGGCCGAGTACTTCATCGAGCTGGTGGGGCTGGAACGGTTCGCCGACGCGCTGCCCAAGACCCTGTCGGGCGGCATGCGGCAGCGCTGCGCCATCGCCCGCGCCTACGCCGTCGACCCCTCGATCCTGCTGATGGACGAACCGTTCGGCGCCCTCGACGCGCTGACCCGGGTCAAGCTCCAGGAGCAGCTGCTGCACACCTGGAGCCGGGACAAGCGCACCGTGCTGTTCATCACCCACGACGTCGACGAGGCGGTGTTCCTGGCCAACCGGGTGATCGTCATGGCGGCCCGCCCCGGGCGCGTCTACGACGTCATCGACGTCGACCCCGCCACCGAGCGCAACGAGGAGTTCCGCCTCAGCCCGCAGTTCGCCGCCCTGCGCAACCGGGTGTGGCACTCCGTCTACCACCAGGAAGGCCGCACCGCGGTCCCTTCCCCCTCCGCATCCGCACGCTCATGACCTGGAAGGGACCCCTCGTGTCGACCTCCCTCACTCGCAGACACCTCGCCGCCTCCGTGGCCGGCCTGGCCGTGGCCGCCCTGCTGACCGCGTGCGGCAACGGATCCTCCGCCGGAGGGTCGGGCGACACCGTGCGCTTCGGCTACATCGGCGACTTCAACGGCGCGAGCCTGATCGCCATCGCCGACAAGGAGGGCCTGTGGAAGAAGCACGGGCTCAAGGCGGACACCAAGGTGTTCACCAACGGCCCGCTGCAGATCCAGGCCCTCGGGACGGGCAACCTGGACTTCGGCTACATAGGCCCGGGCGCCATGTGGCTGCCCGCCTCCGGCCAGGCCAAGGTCGTGGCGATCAACACCCTCGGCGACGCCGACCGGGTCATCGCCCAGCCGGGCATCACGTCGATGCAGCAGCTCAAGGGCAAGACGGTCGCCGTGCCCGAGGGCACCTCCGGCGACATGATCCTCACGCTCGCCCTGAAGAAGGCGGGCATGACCAAGGACGACGTGAAGCTGGTCCCCATGGACCCGTCGACGATCGTGGCCGCGTTCTCGTCCAAGAAGGTCGACGCCGCGGGCTTCTGGTACCCCGCAACCGCCACCATCAAGAAGCAGGTCCCCGATCTGGTCGAGCTCGCCAAGGACAGCGACTTCGCGGACACCGTCTCCTTCCCCACCGCGTTCGTGGCCGGCAACAAGCTGGTGGCCGACCACCCGGACAAGGTCAAGAAGGTGCTCGCCGTCCTGCGGGACGCCATCGCGTTCCGCTCCGCCCACACCGACGAGGCCATCAGCATCACCGCCGGCAAGCTCGGCATCCCGGTGGACCAGGTCAAGGCCGACGCCGCCAACAACAAGCTGCTGGACGTCGCGGAGCTCGACACGCTGACGAAGAACGGCACCATCGACAAGTGGCTGAAGGGCATGGACGACTACTTCGTCGGTGCGGGCAAGCTCAAGCAGTCCGTGGACCCGAAGACCTACTACACCGGCGACCTCTTCACGGGGGCCGGTCAGTGACAGAGGCCGCATCCGCCAGGAAGAACATCCTCTTCCTCATGACCGACCAGCACCGGACGGACACCCTCGGCGCGTACGGCAACCCCCTGGGGCACACCCCCGTGCTCGACGAACTCGCCGCCACCGGAACCCGTTTCGACCGCTGGTACACCCCCACGGCGATCTGCACCCCGGCCCGGGCCAGCCTGCTGACCGGACAGGCACCCTTCCGCCACAAGGTGCTGGCCAACCACGAGCGCAACGTCGGGTACCTGGAGGACCTGCCCGCCGACCAGTTCACCTTCTCCCGGGCGCTGCGGGACAGCGGCTACAACTGCGGCCTGTTCGGCAAGTGGCACGCCGGGAACCTGCGGACCGCCGCCGACTACGGCTTCGACGGCCCCGACCTGCCCGGCTGGCACAACCCGGTGGACAACCCCGACTACCTCGCCTACCTCGCCGAGCGCGGGCTGCCGCCGTACCGGATCAGCGACCGCGTCCGCGGCACGCTGCCCAACGGCGGCCCGGGCAACCTGCTGGCCGCCCGGCTGCACCAGCCGGTCGAGGCGACCTTCGAGCACTACCTGGCCACCCGCGCCATCGAGCAACTGGAGGAGTACGCGGCGGACTTCCGGCGGGAGGAGCAGCCGTTCTTCCTCGCGCTGCACTTCTTCGGACCGCACCTGCCGTACATCCTCCCCGACGAGTACTTCGACCTCGTCGACCCGGCGGACGTCGAACTCCCCCGGTCCATCGCGGAGACCTTCGAGGGCAAGCCGCCGGTCCAGCGCAACTACAGCGCGCACTGGACCTTCGACACGATGCCGATCGAGACGACCCGCAAGCTCATCGCCGTCTACTGGGGCTACGTGGCGCTGATCGACCGGCAGATCGGCCGGGTCATGGACGCCATGGAACGGCTCGGGCTGGTGGACGACACGGCGGTGTTCTTCACCTGCGACCACGGCGAGTTCACCGGGTCGCACCGGCTGCACGACAAGGGTCCCGCGATGTACGAGGACACGTACCGGACACCGGGGCTGCTGCGCGTCCCCGGCGCTCCCGGCGGCGTCGTGCGCTCGGAGTTCGTCAGCCTGCTCGACTGCACCGCGACCGTCCTCGAACTGGCGGGCCTCGACCCGAAGCCCGCGGTCGACTCGCGCAGCCTGCTGCCCCTGGTGCGCGGCGAGGACGTGGAGTGGAGCGAGGACATCGTCTGCGAGTTCCACGGCCACCACTTCCCCTACCCGCAGCGGATGTTGCGCGAGGACCGGTACAAGCTCGTGGTCAATCCCGACTCGGTCAACGAGCTGTACGACCTGCGGACCGATCCGGACGAATTGCAGAACGTGTACCGCCATCCCGAGCAGGCGGAGGTCCGCTCGCGGATGATGCGCCGCCTCTACTCCCTGCTCCTGGAACGCGGCGACAACTTCTACCACTGGATGACGTCGATGTACGACGTCGGCGAGGTGGGTCACGACCCGACGCTGAGCGGGCTGGACGAATCGACCTACCAGAAGTAGCGGCCGGGGCAGGGCCGGCCGGCCCTGCCGGGATCGCCGGTGGCCCGCGGAGGGGGCGGGCCGCCGGCCGGCGCGGACCCGATGCGAGGAGACGGACCCATGACAGGCGAACACAGCTCCTGCTGCACTCCGGGGGCCGGCGCGCCGCTGACCCTCGCCCCACGGGTACCGGCGGCGCCGGGCCCGGTCGCCGCCGGCCGCTCGACCCGCGGGCAGATCCGGCTGGCCGGCGGCGAGTTCGCGATGGGCGACGCCTTCGGCGAGGGCTACCCGGCCGACGGCGAGACACCCGTCCACCCGGTACGCCTCCCGCCCTTCCACATCGACGAAACCGCCGTCACCAACGCCCAGTTCGCCGCCTTCGTGAAGGCGACGGGCCACGTGACGGACGCGGAGCGGTACGGCTCGTCCGCGGTCTTCCACCTCGTGGTCGCCGCCCCCTCCGCCGACGTCCTGGGCTCCGCCGCCGGCACTCCGTGGTGGATCAACGTCCGGGACGCCTGCTGGCGCCGTCCCGAGGGGGCGCGTTCCGGCATCGCCGAGCGGCAGAACCACCCGGTGGTCCACGTCTCCTGGAACGACGCCGCGGCGTACGCCCGGTGGGCCGGCAAGCGCCTTCCCACCGAGGCCGAATGGGAGTACGCCGCACGCGGCGGCCTCGCCGGCCGGCGCTATGCCTGGGGCGACGAGCTCACCCCGGGCGGCCGGTGGCGCTGCAACATCTGGCAGGGGGAATTCCCCCACCACAACACCGCCGAGGACGGCCATGCGACCACCGCTCCGGTCAGGGCCTACCGTCCCAACGGCTACGGCCTGTGGAACACCGCCGGCAACGTCTGGGAATGGTGCGCGGACTGGTTCTCCCCCTCCTACTACGCCGAATCTCCCCCGGCGGATCCGAAAGGCCCGGCAGCGGGAGAAACGCGCGTGCTGCGAGGCGGCTCCTATCTGTGCCACGACTCCTACTGCAATCGCTACCGGGTCGCCGCACGCTCCTCCAACACACCGGATTCGTCCTCCGGGAACCTCGGTTTCCGCTGCGCCAACGACGCCTCCCCCGGCGGGTGACGGCCGGGCGCGACCGGCCCGGAATATTTCTCTTTCCCCTTGACGAAAATCCGGTCCGCGGGCCGAACCGGATTAATTCCCCGGCCCGTTGACGCATATCGGCGAGCTTTCGCATGCTGGGCTCAGCACCATTCGGAGAAGCCTTACTGAATCCGCTGGGCGTGAATACGCGAAGGAGAGTGCGATCGATGAGCACCGGTTCACCGCACGGGTCCCCCATCGGCCGACGGGCGCTGCTGTCCGGGATGGCCAGGACGGCCGGTGCGGCCGGGCTGGCCGGTGCGGTCGGCTCGCTGGGCATGGCGGCGCGGGCCGCGGCCGCGTCGCCCGCGGAACTCACCGCTCCCGCCGCTCCCCCGGCGAGCGGGCGCTACCCGTCGAACTGGCCCGACCTCCAGCCCTACGGTCTCGCGGACACCCGCACGGACCTGTGGCCGAGGGAGGACAACTCCTTCGTCCTGCCGCTGGAACTGCGCCCGCGCGACGAGGAACTCGGCCGGGTGTGGATGCGCGACTTCTACGTCAACTGCTTCAGGGCCGGCGGCCGCAGCCCGCTCTACGTCGCCACCGGCACCACCCGCGTCCCCGGCCTGGACACCGCCGGCCCCTGGAACGACGGGATCTTCGTCTGGACCGCCCACTCGCTGCGCGGCCCGTGGCGGCTGGCCGACACGACCGGCATCCGGCCCGGCGCCGAGCGGGGCAAGGTCTGGTCGCCGGAGTTCGCCGGCGAGAACCGGCCCGGGCGCACGGTCGTCGCGCCGTGGCAGCAGTACTGGTACGACGACACGTTCGGCAAGCGCGGCAACGTCTGGGCGCCGGAGATCCACTACTTCCGGGACACCTGGTACATCGTCGCGTGCATGGGCGACCGCGCCCACAAGGTCGGGTCGTTCCTGCTGGTGAGCGAGGGCGGCGTCGAGGGGCCGTACCGGCTGGCCGAGGGCAACCTCGACAAGCCCTTCGGTGACGCGCTCCCCGACGCGCCGTACATCGATCCCGGGGCGCGCTTCCACATCGACGGCAGCATGTACAGCGAGGGCGACGACGCCTGGCTGGTGCTGCACAACAACGTGTACGCGCCGTTCCGGGACGACATGGAGGACATCGTCCCGACCACCGGCCTGCCGGAGTTCCAGCAGCAGCCCTACGCCCCCGAGCCGTATCTGGAGGGCGTGTACGTCTTCAAGCACGGCGGCAAGTACTTCCTGCTGCAGGCCGCGTGGGACCGCACCTCGACGGCGGCCGACGGCAGCACCCGGTACGCCTACGACACGGCCACTCCGGGCCGCGCCCAGTACCAGTACGACACGGTCGCCGCCGTCGCCGACCGCCTCGAGGGCCCGTACTCCCGCCGCTGGACCCTGGGCGTGGGCGCCGGCCACACCAACGTCTTCGCGGACGTCGGCGGCCGGTTGTGGGCGACCTTCTTCCGCAACCCGAACTTCGGCTACTGGGCCGACCCGGCACGGATCGCCGACGCCGCGGTGCCCGGCGTCGTCCGCCTGGAGTGGACCGGGCCGCAGGGCGACCGCCTGTACGTCGCGCGCCAGAGCCGAGGCCACCTCCTGGAAGGAACACTGTGACCTGCCCGACCGCTCCGAACATCATCTTCGCGATGTCCGACCAGGTCCGCGCCGACTTCACCAAGGGCGTGGGCTTCCCCCTCGACACGATGCCGTTCCTGGACTCCCTGGCCGCCCAGGGCACCCGCTTCCGGCGCGCCTACACCACCGCCCCGGCCTGCGTCCCGGCCCGCACCAGCCTGCTCACCGGCAGGTGGCCGAGCACCCACCGCATCCGGCAGAACTCCAACACCGGCCCGGCGCTGGTGTCGCGCGGCGACGACCTGGTCGACGTGCTGCGCGGTGCCGGCTACCAGCTGTTCTACTCCGGCAAGACGCACATGTACCGGAACAAGCCGGCGGAGTACGACGCCTTCTCCGAGTACGGGCACACGAAGGGGCCGGACACCACGACCGAGCAGCGCGCCTTCACCGCCTGGCTGAACTCCATCGACATGGGCCCGACGACCGCGCCCACCCCGTTCCCGGCGGAGCAGCAGTACCCGTACCGGATCGTCTCCGACGCCATCGCGCAGATCGACGCCCGGGACCCCGCCAAGCCGTTCTTCGCGTTCGTCTCCACGCCCGAGCCGCACAATCCGTACCAGGTGTCGGAGCCGTACTTCTCGATGTTCGCCGAGGACACGATCCCCGCCCGGCGCTCCGGTCCGGCGGACGCGGAGGCCAAGGGCGGTGCCTACAAGTGGCTGCGCGACCTGGTCGAGGAGAAGCGCCCCGGCTACGACGGCATCTGGCGCCGCTACCTGGCCACCTACTGCGGCATGCTCCGCCTCATCGACGACCAGTGGCGCCGGCTCGTCGACCATCTCAAGGAGCAGGGCCTGTACGAGAACACCCTGCTGATCTTCCTCGCCGACCACGGCGACTACACCGCCGAGTACGGCCTGCAGCGCAAAGGCGCCGGCATCCCCGAGGTCCTGGCGCACATCCCCATGGTCGTGCACGGCTGCGGCGTCCAGGCCCGGGACAACGGGACGGACTTCGTCTCGATCGCCGACATCCTGCCCACCGTGTGCGAGGCGATCGGCCGGCCGATCCCGCTGGGTGTCCAGGGCCGCAGCCTGTGGCAGATGCTCACCGGCGCCGACTACCCGGCCGCGGAGTTCGCCGACATCGTCACCGAGCGCGGCTTCGGCGGCCTGCCCTATCCCGACGACGCCCGGCCGCCGCTGCACTTCCCCTACGAGGGCACCCGGTACGACGAGCTGAACAGCGTCACCCAGAGCGGCTCGTCGCGGATGCTCCGGCACGACCGCTGGAAGCTGTACGAGCACGTCGGCGACGCCGGCGAGCTGTACGACGTCGAGAAGGACCCGATGGAGCTGCACAACCGCTGGGACGACCCCAGCCTGCGCAAGGTGAAGGCCGACCTCACGCAGCGGTTGCAGCGCTGGTCGGTCCGGCTCACCGACGACCTGCCCAAGGGGGTCTACGAACCCCTGCTCGCCCGGCACAACTGGTACCGGACCGCGGAGGAGGACCGAGCATGACCGCGACCGTCCCCCGCGGCGACGGCGACCGGCAGCCACCGCCGTCACGCCGTACGGTCCTGCGCGGTGCCGCCGCCGTCACCATGGCGTCGGCCGCCGCCTCGGCCCTCACCGCCGGACCCGCCGCTGCGGCCGGCGCCGGCCCCTCCGCCGCGGCCGTCGACCACCCGGGCGCGCAGTGGCTGCCCGCCGATCCCGCCAACTACCGCACCGCGCGGCGCCCTCGGAGCCATCCGATCGACTCCGTGGTCGTCCACGTCACCCAGGAGCACTTCGCCGACGCCGTCGCGCTCTTCCAGAGCCCCGGCCGGGGAACCTCGGCCCACTATCTGGTCCGCTCGGCCGACGGCCACATCGGCCAGTGCGTCCGGGAACACGACGTCGCCCGGCACACCGGCCGTCCCGACGAGGACAACCGCAGCATCGGCATCACGCACGAGGGCTGGGTCGACTCCACCGCCTGGTTCACCGAGGCGATGTACGCCTCGTCGGCGGCGCTCACCGCGGCGGTGTGCGCGCGCTACGCGATTCCCCTGGACCGGGCCCACATCCGGGGTCACCACGAGGTGCCGGGCGCCACCCACACCGACCCCGGCGCCAACTGGGACTGGGACCACTATCTCGACCTGGTGCGGAAGGCGGTCACCGAGAGGTGAGCGCCGAGTCGTGAGACGGGCGGCGAGGGAGGGGCACCGGGCCACGGAGTGCGTGCGCGCGGGCCTTGGACTTACCGTGGAAGGGCACGTTGAAGGCGCGTTGCCGGCCGGTATGTGCGCACATGGTGCATGCGGCCGCGAACCGCAGAAGAGGTGACTTCACCATGGCCACACCCACGGGTACTCCTGTGCTCGACACCCTCGCCGCCATGACGATCGACTCGATCGAACGTTGTGGCCTGGACGACCGGACGCTCATTCTCACCCGCATCGCGGCCCTGGCCGCGATGGACGCCCCGGCGATCTCCTACAGCGCCCACATCGGCCCCGCCATGGAGAGCGGTCTGACATCCGAGCACCTGCAGGACGTGCTCGTCGCGATCGCCCCGGTCGTCGGCACCGCGCGGGTGATGGCGGCAGCGGGCAACATCGCCGAAGCGCTGGGGATCGCCATCGCGGTGGCGGAAGAGGAGACCACCGCCTGATCCCCGTGCCCTCCTGCCCCGTCCGACGGACGAGCCGTCCTGGAACGCACCCCTGACCGGCCCCCGGCGCTGCTGCATGCGGAGGGTTCCCCGGCCGCGTGCCCCGTGTCGCCCCGGCCGGGCTCGCGGGTCTCGCCTAGGCTGAGGCGCCCCGACAGGATCCGCAGGGCACGGAGGACAGGACGGCCGGCATCAACCGTGAACGGCTGCTCAGGAAGCTGACGTTCTGGCTGCGTCCGACCTTCGTGCTGCGCGTGGTCAACCGGTTCCAGAAGATCGTGGGCTTCGACCGCTCGATGGCGCTGGCCTCCAGCGCGCTCACCGGACTCGCGCCTCTCCTCATCCTGAGCAGCGCGGTGCTCGGCGGGGACATCGCCGACCAGGTCATCCAGCGCTACGGGCTCACCGGCGGCGGCGCCGACGCCGTCAGGGCGGTGTTCTCCGGCGAGGGCGCCGGCGCGGGGCTGAGCGTCTTCAGCGTCATCTTCCTGGCCATCTCGACGCTGAGCTTCGCGCGGGCCGCGCAGCGGCTGTTCGAGCAGAACTGGGAGCTCAAGCCGCTGAGCGTGCGCAACACCCGGAACAGCCTGGGCTGGATCGTCACCCTCGCCTTCTACGCGGCGGCCACCGGCGCGCTCGTCACCGCCCTGGGCCGGGGCAAGCTCGGGCTGGTGGCCGCGGCGTGCGAAGCGCCCCTCACGGGGGCCTTCCTCGTCTGGAGCGGCTGGATCCTCTCGGCGCGGCGGCTCACCTGGCGGGCGCTGCTCCCGTTCGGGATCACCGCGGGTGTCCTGACCGCGGCCTACTCCGTGGGCGCGACCGTCTATCTCCCGACCCTGTTCAACTCCCAGGCATCGCGCTACGGCGCGGCCGGCGCGGTCTTCGGAACCGTCTCGGCGCTGTTCGGTGCCATGCTCGTCATCGTCGTGTCGGCAGCGCTGGGCCGGGAGGTCCGCGACGAACTCGACCGCATCCGCCAGGGCCGGCGGCCGTCCGACGACGAGGTGCGCCGGCAGTGGGACAGCATCGTCGAGCAGACCCGTTCGCGCTGGCGCGCCAACCGGAAACAGGGCGGCCGCAAGCAGGCCGAGGACCGCGGCCCCTGACCGGCGGGAACGGGAGGTCCGGAACGGGGGGTCGGGAGCGATGCTGCCAACCGGATGTCGGCAGCGGGGGGCGGACGTCAGTGAGCCAGCGCGGCTTTTGCGGCGACGATGACCAGGCCGAGCAGCAGGTTGGCGATGCCCTCGCCGACGGCGAACCGGGGGGACGCGCCCGCCCGGACGGCGCCGAGGGTCGCCCAGGCGACCTGCTGGGCGATCGCGACGCCGAGCGCCAGCCAGGCGGTGCCCGGCAGGCCGAGGCCGAGGAGCGGGCTGATCGCCACGGCCACCGCGGGCAGCACCGCGGCCTCCACGATGGACCACTCGTGCCGGGCCACCCGCCGCGCCTCCCCGCGGTCGATCGGCCGGCCGAGGATGCGTTCGCCCGCAAGGTGCGCGTACACGTGTGCCACCCAGAAGACCAGTCCGGTGACCAGCAGCAGCACGACCAGCTGGAGCCGCGGGAAGTCCCCGACCGAACCGGCGGTGGCCACGACGGACGCCGCGAGCAGCGACCCGTAGACCGCGCCCGCGTAGTCCGTCCGGCCGGGGTGCGTCCCCTCATTGCCTCCGGGCTGCCTCCCGGGAACCGGCGCACTCGTCATCGCCCCACCATAAAGTCACCAACCGGACACGCCGGTGAGCGCCGCGAGCCCGGTCGGCGACGCCCCGGACCTGGCGCAGGGGAGGCATCACGGCGGCCCCCGCGGTCCGCCCGGACCGGTGCGCGTCCGGCTCGGCCGACGGGGGGGCCGGGGCGTGTGCGGCCAGGGTCCCGTTGGCGGGGGCCGGAGTCCGGTCGAGGGCGAGTCTGCTCCGCCGGGCCGGCCCGTCCACGACGGGCTGCCGCGCCACCGGTGCCCGGTCCGCCTCAACTGCCCGTTCCCCAGGCCGGGTCGAGGAGAGCCGGAGCCTGGATCGGCGGCCCCGGGCGGCGCATGATGGGAAGCGCACGTCCCGTCAGAAGCGAGGTGCGGCGTCGCGATGAAGCGCAGGAACACAGTCCTGTTGGCGGGCCTGGCCTCCGTGGGCGGCGCCGTCGGCGCGGGCCTGGCGCACCACCTCCGCCCGGAGCGCAGGGAACGCCTCTACGTCACGGTCTTCTGCGAGCCCGGCTACCTGGGCCGCAACAAGCGGCTGACCTGGAACGGCGGCGGGCACGAGCTCGTCCCGCTCACCCGGCTGCAACTGCCGCGCGTCGGCTCGATCCGGCTGGAGCGGCTGGTGTACCGCTTCCGGCCCGCGGTACGGCTGCCGAGCATGTACTTCCTGCGGCATGCCGTCGCCGGCCGCCTGGGCCGCACGGACCCCGAGGACGCCGTCATCGCCGGCGCCGTCGCCATGAACCAGCTCGCCGGCATGTTCTCCGCCGGCGAGTGGGAACGGGTCCCCGCCGACGAGGCGGGGTCGGGAGTACGGCTCTGGGCCGTACGTCCCGGCTCTGCGCCGCCCGTGCCCGGCGAGGGAGAACCTTCCGGCAAGTCCGGCTCAGGCGCCGCGACTTCGGGTGAGGCGGCTTCCGGGGAGGCTTCGGGTGAGGCGGCTGCCGGCGAGGCGGCCGCTCCCGACGCCCGGCCCTGGCACGACGTGCTGGCCGACACCCCCGACCTCGGCGCCTGGAGCACCCGCACCCGCTACCTCGAACTCGGCCACCACGACGGCAGAGGTTCCCGGGGCTGACCGCCCGTGGCGGACCGGCCACCCCGCCCGTAGCCGCGGCGCCGCCGCGCGCTCACCGGGCCAGCCGCGGCAGGAGCGCGGAGGCCGCGGTGATGCCGAGGGCCGCCGCGACCACCAGCACCAGGTAGTCCATCCCCAGGTGGGCGTGGGTTCCCAGGAGGAGACCGCGCAGGGCGTCGACCTGGTAGCTGAGGGGGTTGACCTTGCTGATGGCCTGCAGCCAGCCGGGCATCACGGCGACGGGGTACAGGGCGTTGGACGCGAAGAAGAGCGGCATGGTGATGGCCTGGCCGATGCCCATCAGACGGTCGCGGGTCAGGACGATCCCGGCGATCGACATCGACAGGCAGGAGAAGAAGGCGGAGCCCAGGATCACGGCCGCGGCGACCCCGAGCAGGCGCAGCGGGTTCCAGGTCAGGGCCACGCCCAGCACGGCGGCGATGGCGATCACCACCACGGCCTGGATCAGCGCCTTGACCCCCGCCGCGAACGCCTTCCCGGTGATCAGCGCGCTCCGCGGGGTGGGGGTGACGAGCAGCTTGGTGAGGATCCCGGCGTCGCGCTCCCAGATGATCATGATGCCGTAGAAGATGGCGATGAACATCGCGGACTGGGCGATGATGCCCGGCGCCAGGTAGTCGATGTACGGGATGCCGCCGGTCGGGATGGCCCGGATGCGCGTGAAGGTCTCGCCGAAGATCAGCAGCCACAGGGCGGGCTGCACCGCGCGGGTGTACAGCTCGGTGCGGTCGTGGCGCAGCTTCTGCAGTTCGACCGCGCACATCGCGCCCACTCTGGCGGCGAGGACACGCCAGCCCCTTCGGGCGGGCGGCGCCGTCAGGAGCAGGCCGTACCGCTCCACCGAGGTGTGCGCGGACGTGCCGTCAGCCGACACGGGACGCTGTGCGGCGGGTGCTGCGGACATCGCGGAAATCTCCTCCCTGGTCGTCCAGGCCGCTGCCGGCGACGTCCCGGAAGACGTCCTCCAGCGTGGTCGCCGCGTCGGACCCGCCGGGCTCGCGGCGACGGCGTTCGCGCAGGTCGTCCCGCAGTTCCTGCGGCGTGCCCAGGGCGTGGATGCGGCCCCGGTGCATCAGCGCGACCCGGTCGCAGTACTGATCGGCCTCGTCCATGTAGTGCGTGGTCACCAGGACGGTCATGCCGGTCGCGGACCGCACCGCGTTGATGTGCTCCCACACGCTGGTGCGCGCGATGGGGTCCAGGCCGATCGTCGGCTCGTCGAGGATCAGCAGGCGGGGCGCGCTGACCAGTGCCTGCGCGAGTTCGAGGCGCCGCACCATGCCGCCCGAGTACGTCTTCCCCAGCCGGTCCGCGGCGTCGGTGAGTCCGACCGCGTCCAGTGCCTGCGCGACCCGTTCGGCACGCTCGCGCCGCGAGACGTCGAAGACGCGGGCGAACAGCGCGACGTTCTCGCGCCCAGTGAGCCCCGCGTCGGCGGACAGTTGCTGGGGGACGTAACCGAGCAGGCGGCGCACCGCCATGCGTTCCCTGGCCACGTCGTGGCCGAAGACCCGCACCATTCCCGCCGGGACGGACAGCAGGGTGGTGATGCAGCGGATCGCGGTGGTCTTGCCCGCGCCGTTGGGGCCGAGCAGGCCGAAGACCTCGCCCGGTACGACGGACAGGTCGAGGCCGTCCACCGCCTTCGTGGTGCCGAAGGCGTACTCCAGCGCGCTGCACGCCACCGCGTCGGGGACGGGGACACCCGCGGCTCCGGGCGCTCCCGTCACCGCGGGGGCCTCCGTGGCCTCGGTGGCTCCGCCTGCGGTACCGGGTGGTTTCACCGCTCCTCCAGATCCTCGTGCAGGCCCGCGGACAGCCGGCGCAGCGCGGGAAGGGCGGCGGCCAGCGCCGCCTGGTCCTCGTCGGACAGCCGCTTGACCTGCTCCCTCACGAGCGCGCCCCGGCGCTCGTGCCAGTCCCGCAGCCGCGCCCGCGCCTGCGGGGTGGGCAGCAGCCGCACGGAACGGCGGTCGCCGGGAGCCGTCTCGCGGCGCAGCAGCCCGCTCCCGGTGAGCTGGTTGACCAGGGTGGACACCGAGTTCCCGGCCAGGCCCAGCTGCCTGGCGGCCTCCGACACCCCGATCCCGGGGCTCTCCTCGACCAGCCGCAGCAGCTCCACCTGCGCCCCGCGCAGGGCGGGCGCGGGCGTCCCCCTTCGCAGGGTGCGCCGGATCTGCCGCTGGATGCCGGCCAGCACGTCCGCGAGGGTGTCGGGAAACTCCGCGGCCCTCATACCAAAAAGGTTAGCTCTGCATACGATCTAATGACACCCCTGCTGCCCGGCCGGTTCCGGAAGTTCGACGGGCTGCTGCGCGCGTCACCCGGGCGGTGGACGGCGAGGAACCCCCACGACCGGTGGAAGGTCACCCGGACCTGCCGCGCCGCGGCGCGGGGGGACGGCGGCCCCCAGCGCCATCGCCATCCCGGCGACCGCGCGCCGAGCGGCCGTCCACGACCTCGGGACCCCGGGATCCGCGCTCGCGCTGACGGAGCGTCATGGTCACCAACGTGCGCCGTGGCGAGGCGCGTTCACGGCCTGCGCACCTCCCGGCCGACGTGCCGTCACCGCTCCCCCGGTGAAGCACGACGAGGCCGGTCCACGGCGCCCCACAGGACCGCCCATGTGTGTGTTGCGGCACGTTGCCCCGTCTGACGGGGAGTTGGCGCGGCGTGGCCGCCCCTCCATTCCTGCGCAGGTCAGAAGGGGTGCGTCGCCGCTCCGGGCGGGTCCGGGACCGGCCGCGGGGCCGTCCGGCCCGGGAAGCGCCGCCTGCGCGGGGCACTTAGCATTGGTCGGCTTGGGCTGCTTTGGCACGGATGCGGCGCCCGAAGGGGCTGGTCATCACGCACCCGGAGAGCCGGGTGCGGGGCCCCGAAGGGGGACGAGGGACGAGGAGCGCATGAATCTGAAGGTGCAGGGCGATCCGCTGCGGGACGCCGACCTGCTGATGGGCGAACTCGGTGCGGCGGGCCTGATCGGCGTGGGCGGAAGGCCGGGCCTTGACGAGCAGCCCGGCCTGGACGGGCAGCCCGGCGTTCCGCGTGCCCACTTCACGGGGCGCCCGGCGGCCGGGCCGCGGACGCTGATGGACGTGCTCCACGCGACCGTCCTCACCCACCCGCAGGAGCCCGCGCTGGACGACGGCCGGACGGCGCTGACGTACCGCGCGCTCGCCGCGGAGGTCGACGGGCTGCGGCGCACGCTGGCCGCGGCCGGGATCGGCCCCGGCGACCGCGTGGGCGTACGGGTGCCGTCGGGCAGCAACGACCTCTACGTGTGCATCCTGGCGGTGCTCGCGGCAGGCGCCGCGTACGTGCCGGTGGACGCCGAGGACCCGGACGAGCGGGCGGAGTTGGTGTTCGGCGAGGCGGGCGTGGCGGCCGTGCTGGGCGCCGGCCGCACCCTGGCCGTGACGGGCGCCGCCCGGGACACCGCGCCCGCGGCCCGCCGCCCCTCCCCCGACGACGACGCGTGGATCATCTTCACGTCGGGCTCCACCGGCCGCCCCAAGGGCGTCGCGGTCACCCACCGCAACGCCGCGGCCTTCGTCGACGCCGAGGCCGCGCTGTTCCTCCAGGAGGAGCCGATCGGTCCCGGCGACCGCGTGATGGCGTCCCTGTCGGTCGCCTTCGACGCGTCCTGCGAGGAGATGTGGCTGGCCTGGCGCAACGGCGCCTGCCTGGTGCCGGTGCCGCGCTCGCAGGTGCGCGGCGGCAGCGACCTGGGCCCGTGGCTGGCCGAGCAGGAGATCACCGTGGTGTCCACGGTGCCCACGCTCGCCGCGCTCTGGCCGCCGGAGGCCCTCAACGAGGTGCGGCTGCTGATCTTCGGCGGCGAGGCGTGCCCGCCGGAGCTGGTAGAGCGCCTGGTCACCGAGGGGCGCGAGGTGTGGAACACCTACGGCCCGACCGAGGCGACCGTGGTCGCCTGCGCGGCGCTGCTGACCGGCGAGGGGCCGGTGCGCATCGGCCTTCCGCTGGACGGCTGGGAGCTGGCCGTGGTGGACGAGGCCGGCGAGCCGGTGCCCATGGGCGGCAGCGGCCAGCTGATCATCGGCGGCGTGGGACTGGCGCGGTACCTGGACGGCGCCAAGGACGCGGAGAAGTACGCCCCGCTGGAGTCGCTCGGCTGGCAGCGCGCGTACCGCAGCGGCGACCTGGTGAGGGCCGAGCCGGAAGGGCTGCTGTTCCTCGGCCGGGCCGACGAGCAGATCAAGCTCGGCGGCCGGCGGATCGAGCTGGGTGAGGTGGACGCCGCCCTCCAGGCGCTGCCCGGCGTCGCCGGCGCCGCCGCGGCGGTCCGGACGACCCGGCGCGGCAACCAGTTGCTGGTCGGCTACGTGGTGGCCGGCGACGGCTGGGACCGGACCGCGGCCGTCGCCGAGCTGTCCTCGCGGTTGCCCGCGGCGCTGGTGCCGCTGCTGGCGACCGTGGAGACGCTGCCGACGAGGACCTCCGGCAAGGTGGACCGGGCCGCTCTGCCCTGGCCGCTGCCGGAGTCCGCGGGACCGGCTCCCGGCGAGGAGCCCGCCGAGCCGCTGCGCGGCACCGAGGCGT
>WRCZ01000045.1 GCA_009783685.1 Actinomycetes bacterium | reverse complement strand
GCCTGACGGGCCCGGGGCCCGGCGCCCGTCAGCCCAGTACCCGTCAGCCCAGTACCTGTCAGCCCGGCGCGTGCGGTCAGGCGTGTGCGCCGCGGCGCGTACGGCCCGGCGCGTGCGGCCCGGCGCCGTGCGGTCAGGGGGCGTCGGCCGGCGGCGGGGCGAAGGAGGCGGGGGCGGCGAAGGCGGCGCGGCGGGTGGCCCGGCGCAGGGCACGCAGGATCGGCGGGCCGAGGGTGAAGGAGAGCACGGCGGTCAGGGCGGCCCGCGGCAGGTCCCAGCCCATCGACGTGGTCAGGCAGTAGGTGGTGAAGCGGGCCAGGTTGGTGGCGAGCGCGGCGTGCGGGTCGTAGGCGATGCCCGAGGCGAGGCCGCCGATGTAGGGCCAGCCCTGGAGGTTCATCACCGTGCCGTAGGCCACCGCGGAGAGCGCGCCGTAGCCGGCGAGCAGGGCGAGTTCGGCCCGGCCGCGCAGGGTGTGCGGGCCGGGCAGCAGGCCCGCGCCCATCGTCACCCAGCCCATCGCGAGCATCTGGAACGGCATCCACGGCCCGACGCCGCCGGTCAGCAGCGCGGACGCGAACATCGTCAGGGAGCCGAGGGCGAAGCCGAAGCCGGGGCCGAGGACCCGGCCGGACAGCACCATGAGGAAGAACATCGGCTCGATGCCGGCCGTGCCCGCGCCGAGCGGGCGCAGCGCCGCGCCGGCTGCGGCGAGCATGCCGAGCATCGCGACGGCCTTGGCGTCCATTCCGGTGTCGGCGACGGTCGCGATCACGACCGCGACGAGCAGCGGCAGCAGCGCCGCGAACAGCCAGGGCGCGTCGGTGCTGTGCGCTGCCACGGCTGAGCCGTGGGCGGCGAGCAGCGGCCAGCAGAACGCGGCCGCGCCGATCAGCGAGACGAGGGCCAGGGCGGCGGTGGACCGTGCTCCCAGTCGCACCGGGCGCGCCTGTCGTGCCTGCTCGCCCGGACCGCGCTTGTCGGTGGTGCCGGTCGTGCCGGTTCCTGCCGGGCCCCTCACGAGACGGCCTCCAGGGCCCGGGCCACCTGGCCCACGGTCAGCCAGGGTGCCGGCGCGAGGATCTTGGCGACCTGCGGGGCGAACGCGGGGGAGGAGAGCACCACTTCGGCCGCCGGCCCGTCGGCCACCACCTCGCCGTCGGCGAGGATGACGACCCGGTCCGCCAGGTCGGCGGCGAGTTCGACGTCGTGGGTGGCCAGGACGATGGCGTGCCCGGCCGCGGCCAGCCCGCGCAGGTGCGCCACCAGGCGGGACTTGGCGGCATAGTCCAGGCCGCGGGTCGGCTCGTCGAGCAGCAGCACGGGCGGCCGGGCGGTGAGCACGACGGCCAGCGCCAGGGCGAGGCGCTGGCCCTCGGACAGGTCGCGCGGGTGCGCGTCGTCCGGCACGCCCGGCAGCAGCCCGGCGACCAGCGCCCGGCAACTGCCCGGCGCCGCGCCCGCGTCGCGGTCCGCGGCCGTGCACTCGGCGGCGACGGTGTCGGCGTACAGCAGGTCCCGCGGCTCCTGCGGGACGAGGCCGACCCGGCGCACCAGTGCGGCCGGCCGGGTGCGGTGCGGCACCGCGCCGCCCACCTCGACCGTGCCGGCGGCCGGCGCGTGCAGGCCCACCAGCGTGGACAGCAGCGTCGACTTGCCGGCGCCGTTGCGTCCCATCAGCGCGACGGTCTCGCCGGCCCGCACGGTCAGGTCCACCCCGCGCAGCACCTCGGCGCGGCCCCTGCGCACCGCCAACCGCTCGGCGCGGACGAGGGGTTCGGGGCCGTTGCCCGAACCGGCGGAGCTCGGATCGGTCGCGTCGACGGCCGCGGCCGCCGGCGGGGTGCAGGCCGCCAGGCGCTCGCGCAGCGCGCCCGCGCGGCGCCGCGCGTCGCGCACCGACAGCGGCAGCGGCGACCAGCCGGCGAGCCGCCCGAGGCCGACGACCGGCGGGTGGACCGGCGAGACCGCCATCATCTCGGCGGGCGTGCCGACGACCGGCGGCTCGCCCGGCGCGGACAGCAGCACGACCTGGTCGGCGTACTGCACCACCCGCTCCAGCCGGTGCTCGGCCATCAGCACGGTGGTGCCGAGGTCGTGCACGAGCCGCTGGAGCACGGCCAGCACCTCCTCGGCGGCGCCGGGGTCCAGCGCCGACGTCGGCTCGTCCAGCACCAGCACCTTCGGGTGGACGGTCAGCACGGAGCCGATCGCCACGCGCTGCTGCTGGCCGCCCGAGAGCGACGCGATCGGCCGGTCGCGCAGTTCGGCCAGTCCCAGCAGGTCCAGGGTCTCCTCGACCCGCCGCCGCATCGTGTCCGGCGCGACGCCCAACGACTCCATGCCGTAGGCGAGTTCGTCCTCCACCGTGTCAGTGACGAAGTGCGACAGCGGATCCTGCCCCACCGTGCCGACCACGTCGGCGAGTTCGCGCGGGCGGTGGGTGCGGGTGTCGCGTCCTGCGACGGTCACGCGGCCGCGCAGCAGTCCGCCGGTGAAGTGCGGTACCAGGCCGCTCACTGCTCCCAGCAGTGTTGACTTGCCGACTCCGGAGGGTCCGACCACGAGGCACAACTCGCCTTCGGGGATGTCGAGTCCGACGCCGCGGACGGCCGGCTCCGTGGCGCCTTCGTAGGTCACGGTCACGTCCTCGAAGCGGATCACCGCACGGCCTCCTTCGCGGGCGCGGACGACGCGGGCCCGGACGCGGGGCCGGGCTGCCCGGGCCCGGACGACGTCCGCGCGGAGGACGCCGGTGCCGGCGCGGGCGCGACGAACGCCGGGAGCAGGCCGAGCAGCAGTCCGGCCGCCGGCCACAGCGGAAGGGTGGGCGCGGTCAGCGGGAACGCGGGTGGGTCGAGCGCGGCCGGATCGTAGCCGGTGGCGGCGATCATCAGGCCCGCGACGGCCGCGCCCGACCCGGCGACCAGCCAGGCGCGGGCGCCCCACCGGTCCGGGCGGTAGCGGGTGCGCACGGACCGGCGCCCGCCCAGCCGCAGCCCGGCCATCGCGGCGGCCAGCCCGATGAGCAGCACGGGCAGGCCGTAGCGGCCGCCGCTCGCCGACAGCAGCGCATAGGTGCCCGCGCACACGCCGAGCAGGCCGCCCAGCGTCAGGGCGGCGGTGGCCCGCCGCACACCGGCCGGCACCTGCGCGGTGCGGCCGTAGCCGCGCGCGTCCATCGCGGCGGCCAGCGCCACCGAGCGCTCCAACGCGCCTTCCAGCACCGGCAGTCCGACCTGCAGCAGGGCGCGCACCCCGCGGTCCTCCCGGCCCCTGAGCCGGCGCGCGGCGCGCAACCGGGCGACGTCGGCGACGAGATGGGGGGCGAACGTCATCGCGACGACCACGGCGACCCCCGCCTCGTACAGCGCGCCCGGCAGCGACTTGAGCAGGCGGGCGGGGTTGGCCAGCGCGTTGGCCGCGCCCACGCAGACCAGCAGCGTCGCCAGCTTCATCCCGTCGCGCAGCGCGAACACCAGGCCCTCGGCGGTGACCCGGCCGCCGATGCGGACGCCCTGCGCCCAGTGCGGCAGCGGCACTTCGGGCAGCGTCAGCACCACGTGCGTGCCGGGGATCGGCGAGCCGAGCACCACCGCGAACACCACGCGGATGGCGAGCACGGCCATCCCCAGCCGCAGGAACGCGCCGTACGAGCGGGCCCACGGCGCGTCGGTGCGCCGCGCGGCCACCACGTAGCCGGCCACCGCGACCACCAGGGCGAGCAGCAGCACGTTCGTGGTCCGCGAGGCCGCGGTGGCCATCCCCAGCGCCCACACCCACCAGGCCCCGGCGTGCATCGCGTTCCCCCGGCCGGCCCGCGGCGCCCGCCACTTCGCGAGCCACCGGACCCGGCCTCCGTCCTCCCCGTCCCGCAGCGACCCGCGAACCTCCGTGCGGGGCACGGCGGTTGCGGCCCGGGGAGCGGGGGCGGGTGTGCCGGTCCCGGCGGGGGACGGGGTGTCCGCGCCCGGGCCCGGTCGGGTGCCGGGCCCTGGTCCGGGCGCGCGTGCGGGCTCGGGGGGCGGGGCGGGGGAGGGGACGCCGGTCATGGGCGGGGCTTGCGGCGGCGGGCCTGCCAGACGGCGGCGCCGCCGACGACGGCGACCGCGGCGATGCCCGCGTAGAGGCCGGCGGACGGGCCGCCGCCGTGGTGGGAGGACGGGGCCGCGGCGGTGGTGGAACTCCCGGACGTGGCCGCTCCGCCGCCGGAACCGGTGGAACCACCCGCGGTGGCCTTGCCCCCGGACACCGTCTCGCCGCAGCCGGAGCGCGGGTAGCCGGCGATGGCGCACAGGATGCCGGAGGAGTCGTAGCGCAGCGGGCGGGCGACGGCCGCCACGGCGTCGGCGGAGGAGGCGCCGGCGGGTATGCGGGCGCACGCGGTGCGCGGGGCCGGCGGGGTCTCGCCGCCGGGGGCGTCCGCGGCCGTGCCCGGGTCGATCACCAGGGCCACCCGCTTGCTGCCCTTGGCGGCCGGCGTGCCCGCGCAGATCGTCGCGAAGTCGGCGGCGCCGCGCGGCTGTACGGCGGTGGCGGCCGCGTCGCGGCTGACGGCGAACCGCCAGCCCTCGACGTCGCCGTCGGCGGGGGTGTGCATGGCCGGGCCGGTCTGCGCGTACGTCCAGGTGCCGCCGGAGCGCAGCCAGTACGACCAGTAGCGGTACCCGGTGGCCTGGGCGGGAGCGGCGGCCGCCAGCAGCACGGCGAACGCGGCGGCCGTCGCCGCCGCGAGCACCGCGGCCGGGGTGCGCCGCCGCATCAGCCCTGCCGCCGCTTGCGCGAGCTGAGCAGGATGCCGAAGCCGATGCTGGCGACGAAGATGACGCCGACGATCAGCCAGGTGCCCAGGGACGAGCCGCTGGTGGACTTCTGGTGCTGCTCCTGCGTGGCCGTCGGCGACGGGCTCGGCTTCGCCGACGCGGGGGCCGGCCCGAGGTTGGTGAGCTGCTGGACCAGGTTCGCGCCGCCGGCGCTCCTCGGGTCGGCGCCGGTCGCCCCGGCGGCGAGGATCAGCTGGGCGAGGGCCGCGGGGTTGCCGTGCGCCCAGGTCGCGGAGTTGGCGGCCAGCCAGGTGTACGCGGACGTGGCCGCGCTCCGCTGACCGCCGGCCGCCAGCGCCACCACCGCGTCGGCGGTGGTGCCGTAGTCGGGGGTCGGCTTGTCCGCGCCGGGGGTGAGCGCGGTCAGGTGCCCGCCGCCCGCGGTGAGCTGCGCGGCCAGCCACGCCGCGCCCGCCAGGCCGGACGCCTTCGGGGCCAGCGCGGCGTACGGGTCCGCGACGGTCGCCGCACCCGTGCAGGCGGGGGCGTCCGCGGCCACGTCGGAGCCGGCCGGGCGGACCACGAAACCGGCGCCCTGCGAGGCCCGCACGGCGTCCGCCGTCGCCTTGGCGTTGACCGCCTTCTTGCCGTTCATCGGGTAGGTGAACGCACCGCGGTCCGCGGTCTTGGCGGCGCAGCCGGACTGGAAGCCGCGCAGCGCGTCGTAGGGGCTCTTGCCGCCGGCGGTCCGCACGTCCTGCGGCGCGGTGCCGGTGGCCGCGAACGCGCCGAGCACGACGGCGGTGGAGTCCGGGTCGGACGGGCCGCCCGGGTTGTACGACCAGCCGCCGTCGGCGTTCTGCACCTTCTTCAGCCACGCGGTGGCCTTGCCGACGGCCGCGTCCTGGCCGCCGAGCGCGGCCAGCGCCTGGACGGCGATGCCGGTGGCGTTGGTGTCCTCCGCCTTCGGCGCGCACGGCGTCGCGGTGTCCGCCCGGTACGACGGGAAGCCGCCGTCCGCGCACTGCTGGCCGGTCAGCCACCCGGTGGCGGACGCGGCCGGGACCACGCCGGCGGTGTGCAGGGCGAGCAGCGCGTACGACTGCCGCCACACGCCGTCGTACGTCGGGTCGCCGGACCCGTACAGCCCGGCCGGGGGTGCGGCGGCGAGCGCCGCGGGCGCCGTCAGTGCGGTGAGGGCGGTGGCGGCGGCCAGGACGGTCGCGGCGCGGCGGCGCAGGGGCATGGGGGTGCGGGCCTTTCCGGGGACGGGGAGGGCCTCACCATAACGTGCGGGACGCGGCGCCCCTCAGGCGCGGGGCGTCCTGGGCCCGCCCGAACCGACCTTGATGACCTGCAGGAAGCGGGCCAGGTCCTGGCGGGTCGTGGTGAGGACCACCGTCGGGTCGTCGCTCTCCCTGAGGAGAACCGCGCCCCCGCTTGCGGTCAGCTCGACGCACTCGCCCTGCTCCTGCGAGTACGTGGATTTCTGCCAAATCAGGGGCGCGGTCATGGCCAGTGCCTTTCAGAGGTCTCGGGAGATGCTGTGGATGAAGTCGCGGGACCGGGAGCGGTCGAGGGCCACCGCGGCGAGGGTGTCGTACAGGACCCGGTAGTTGGCCAGGTGCGGAGCGGCGTGCAGGAAGCTGATGCCGTGCGCGGAGTCGATCTGGACCGTGTCCAGGGCGCGCACCGTGCCGCTCGCGTAGAGCATGGCGTGCCCGGACCCGATGTGGCCGTCGGCGGCGAACGGGATGACGCGGACGCTGACGTGCGGCAGGTGGCTCAGCTCCTGGATGTGCTCCAGCTGGGCGCGCGCCACCTTCCCGCCGCCGAACCGCATGCGCAGCGCGGCCTCGTGGACCAGGGCCTCGTACGGGGGAGCGGCGTCCCGGTAGAGCACGCCGGAGCGTTCCAGGCGCTGGGCGACCCGGGCCTCCAGCTCGTTCTCCGGCAGCGGCGGGATGGCGTAGCCGAAGACGGTCCTGGTGTAGTCCTCGGTCTGGAAGACCCCGGGGATGTGGGTGATCTGTATCGTCCGCAGATGGACGGCGTGGTGCTCCAGTTCGGCGACGTCGAGCAGGGCGGCGGGGACCACGCCCCGGTATGCCTCCCACCACCCCTTGCGTCCCTGCCCGTTGGCCATCGTGACCAGCGCGTCGATGAGGTCGGTGTCCCCGCACTCGTAGAACGCGGCGAGACGCCTTAAACGCTCCTCGCTGACACCGAGGCGGCCTGCCTCGATGTGACTCACCTTCGCCGGGTCGGTGCCGAGCAGCCGCGCGGTGTCGCGGGCGGTGATCCCGGCGGCCTCCCGCATCTTCCGCAGCTCCGCACCGAGGCGCTCCTGGCGGGCGGTTGCGGTGCTTCTCAGCGGCATGGTGTCCCTTCTTGATGCTGTTCATGAGTGTGCCGTTCCGCATCCGCGGGGTCCAGATCGTTTCTGGAAATTTCGGAGACAAGGTTGCAGTGGTGCATTATTGCCCCATAACGGGTCCTCGCTTGTGCGTTGTGACACAGTCAACTCCCTTGCACAGTAAGGGTGTTGAGCGGGTCCGACAGCCACGGGTGCGGGGCGTGCGCGGTGGGGCGCACGGGTACGGGTGAGCGCTGGTGTGCAGGATGAGGCGGCCGGAAGTGATCACGGCCATGGCGGCCCGTTCGGTTCCGGACCGGTGCAGACGCATTCCGCGGGCACCGCGCGCGGCATCCGGATCGCCGCCGGCGGGGGCCCGCGGGGGCCCGGGCAGGGGGCCGGCGGGCCCGGTGGGTCAGGCCGGGTGGTCGAGCAGCCCGCACGCCGTGCGGATGTCCTCGGTGACCTGCGCGACGGTGGCCCGGCCCGACAGCCAGGTGACCAGAGCCGCGTGCCAGGTGTGCTCGATCACCCGGACGACCGACTCGCGGCCCGGCCCGGGAGCCGCGTCGGGCCCCATCGCGTCGACGATGATCGTGGTCGTCAGCCGCGAGACGGTGTCGACCTCGGCGCTCACCGAGCGGTCGGCGAAGATCAGCGCGCGGACCATCGCGTCGGCCAGCAGCGGCTCGCGCTGAAGCGCCCGGAAGGCCCGCAGCAGGGTCTCCGCGACCCGCTCCGAGGGCGCGGTCGCGGCCGGCGGGCGCTTGCGCAGCGTCTCGTGCAGCTGGCCGAGCTGGTCCTCCATCGTGGCCACCAGCAGGTGGATCTTCGACGGGAAGTAGCGGTACAGGGTGCCCAGCGCCACCTCGGAGGACTCGGCGACCTCGCGCATCTGCACCGCGTCGAACCCGCCGCCGCAGGCGAGCCGGGTGCTGGCCTCCAGGATCCGGCGGCGCCGGGCCTCCTGCCGCTCGGTCAGCGGAAGGGGGGACGGCTTGGGGTCCGTGCTCATGTGTCCCATCGCCTGCCGTCCGTCCGCCGTCGTTCGCCGTCGCTCACCGTCGTGCACCCGCCGCCACCGGCGCGCGTCGCGCGGCCGGCCGCCGCACGCCCCCCGGCCTGCCCGTGCGTGCATGATGGCAGGCGGGCGCCGTGGTGCGAATCACCCGGTGCGCGGCACCCCCGGGCTGCGCGGCCAGGTACATTCGCGTTCTGTACCCTCAAGTCTGAAACTTGTTCTAGATTAGCGCGACCGGTTACGCTCCGGCTCAATCGCAGGGAGAAGGGGGCCGGAGTGACCTCTCAGGCCAGGCCGCTACGGATCGCGCTGCTCACCTACAAGGGCAACCCCTTCTGCGGCGGCCAGGGCGTGTACGTCCGCCACCTGTCCCGGGAGCTCGCCGCGCTCGGCCACCGCGTCGAGGTGATCGGCGCACAGCCCTACCCCGTGCTGGACGCGGTCGGCGAGGGCGTCACCCTGACCGAGCTGCCCAGCCTGGACCTGTACCGCCAGCCGGACCCGTTCCGTACCCCCGCGCGCGAGGAGTTCCGCGACTGGATCGACGCGCTGGAGGTCGGCACGATGTGGACCGGCGGCTTCCCCGAGCCGCTGACCTTCAGCCTGCGGGCCCGCCGCCATCTGGCCGCCCGCCGCGGCGACTTCGACGTGGTCCACGACAACCAGACGCTCGGCTACGGGCTGCTCGGCCTCGGCCTGCCGCTGGTCACCACCATCCACCACCCGATCACCGTGGACCGCCGGCTGGACCTGGCCGCGGCGCAGGACTGGCGCCGCCGGGCGTCGGTCCGCCGCTGGTACGGCTTCACCCGCATGCAGAAGCGGGTCGCCCGCCGGCTGCCGTCGGTGCTCACCGTCTCCGGCTCCTCCAAGGCCGAGATCGTCGAGGACCTCGGCGTGCGGCCCGAACGCATCCACACCGTGCCGATCGGCGCCGACGCCCGGCTGTTCGCGCCCGACCCGGCGGTGCCCGAGGTGCCGGGCCGGATCGTCACCACCTCCAGCGCCGACGTGCCGCTCAAGGGCCTGGTCTTCCTCGTCGAGGCGCTGGCCAAGCTGCGCGCCCAGCGGCCCGAGGCGCACCTGGTGGTCGTCGGCACGCGCCCGGAGAAGGGACCGGTCGCCCGGGCCATCGAGGACTTCGGGCTCGGCGGCGCCGTCGACTTCGTCAAGGGCATCTCCGACGAGGAACTGGTCGACCTGCTGCGCAGCGCCGAGGTGGCCTGCGTGCCGTCGCTGTACGAGGGCTTCTCGCTGCCCGCCGCCGAGGCCATGGCGACCGGCACCGCCCTGGTCGCCACCACCGGCGGCGCGATCCCGGAGGTCGCGGGGCCGGACGGCGAGACGTGCCTGGCGGTCCCGCCGGGCGACGCGGGGGCGCTGGCGCTCGCCCTCGACCGGGTGCTGGCCGAGCCCGGCCTGCGCCGCCGGCTCGCGGACGCGGGCCGCGCCCGGGTCCTCGCCCGGTTCACCTGGGCGCGCGCGGCCGCGGCGACCGCGGACCTCTACCACGAGGCCATCGAGGCCCAGGACCCGCGCCACCGGGGGCGCACGGCACCCCGCGGCGAGCCCGGACGCACCCGTCCCGGGGCCGCCCTCCCGAAGGAGTTGCCCGCCCCTTCCCCGGAGCTTCGCCCGGCAGGCGCCGCCAGGACCGCCGGCCGGGGGACGGTCGCGCACGTGGGGAGCACCCCCGGGCGCGCCTCCGGGGATTCCCGCACCGGGAACCACGCGCCCGAGCGCACGGGCACGGCCACGGGGACCCTCACCGAAACGCCCGAGGCGGAACGCGGCCCGCGCGGGCCGCGCCAGACCGCCAACCCGCCAGGAACGGGGAACAGCTGATGTTGACCGTGGACTTCACCCGCTTCCCGCTCGCCGCAGGCGACCGGGTGCTGGACCTCGGCTGCGGTGCCGGCCGGCACGCCTTCGAGTGCTACCGGCGCGGCGCGCACGTCGTCGCGCTGGACCGCAACGGCGAGGAGATCCGCGAGGTCGCCCGGTGGTTCGCCGCGATGAAGGAGGCGGGGGAGTCGCCCGAGGGCTCCTCGGCCGTCGCCATGGAGGGCGACGCGCTCCAACTGCCCTTCCCCGACGAGAGTTTCGACGTCGTCATCATCTCCGAGGTGATGGAGCACATCCCCGACGACAAGGGCGTGCTCGCCGAGATGGTCCGGGTGCTGCGGCCCGGCGGCCGGATCGCGGTGACCGTGCCGCGCTTCGGCCCGGAGAAGATCTGCTGGGCGCTGTCCGACGCGTACCACGAGGTCGAGGGCGGCCACATCCGCATCTACAAGGCCGACGAACTGCTGGAGCGGATGCGCGAGGCGGGCCTGAAGCCCTACGGCACGCACCACGCCCACGGCCTGCACGCGCCGTACTGGTGGATCAAGTGCGCGGTCGGCGTGGACAACGACTCCGCGCTGCCGGTGAAGCTGTACCACAAGCTGCTGGTCTGGGACATCATGAAGAAGCCGCTGGCGACCCGGGTCGCCGAGCAGGCGCTCAACCCGCTGATCGGCAAGAGCTTCGTGGCGTACGCGACCAAGCCCCATCTGCCGCGCGTGGCAGGGGTCGACGGGCCGGCCGCGGACGCCGCCGCGTGACCCCTCCCGGCCGCGGGCAGGGCAGCACCGAACGGCTCGTGCTGCCCGGCGTGCTCACCGCCGAGCAGGCCGCCGAGACCGCGGCGGGCATCGCCGCGATCCAGCGCACCGACGGCGCCATCCCCTGGTTCACCGGCCACCACCTGGACCCGTGGGACCACATCGAGGCCGCGATGGCCCTGGACGCGGCGGGCGAGCACGACCGGGCCGAGGCCGCGTACACCTGGCTGGCCCGGCACCAGAACCCCGACGGATCCTGGTACGCGGCCTACCAGGACGGCGACCCGCACCGCCCCGCCGACCTGGCCCGCGAGTCCAACTTCTGCGCCTACGTGGCGGTCGGCGTCTGGCACCACTACCTGTCCACCGGCGACGACGCGTTCATCGAGCGGATGTGGACCTGCGTGCGCGCCGCCGTGGGATTCGTGCTCGCCCTCCAGCAGCCCGGCGGCCAGATCGGCTGGAAGCGCGAGGCCGACGGCAGCCCGGTGGCCGACGCGCTGCTGACCGGCTGCGCGTCCGTGCACCAGGCGCTGCGCTGCGCGCTGGCCATCGCCGAACACCGCGAAGAACCGCAGCCGGACTGGGAGTTGGCCACCGGCGCGCTGGGCCACGCGATCCGCCGGCACCCCGAGCGGTTCCTCGACAAGAGCCGCTACTCGATGGACTGGTACTACCCGGTGCTGTCCGGGACGCTGCGCGGACCGCGGGCCGACGCGCGCATCGAGGAGGGCTGGGAGCGTTTCGTGGTGCCCGGCCTCGGGGTGCGCTGCGTGGTGCCCAACCCGTGGGTGACCGGCGGGGAGAGCGCGGAACTCGCCCTGGCGCTGTGGGCGGTGGGCCAGTCCGACCGCGCGGTGCGGATCCTCGCGGACATCCAGCACCTGCGGGCCGACGACGGCCTGTACTGGACCGGGTACGTCTACGACGACGACGCCGTCTGGCCGGTCGAGCGCACCGCGTGGACCGCGGGTGCGCTGCTGCTCGCGGTGGCCGCGCTCGGGGGGGACGAGGCGACCACCGCGGTCTTCGGGGCCGAGCGGCTGCCGGCCGGGCTGGCGCCGGCCTGCTGCGGCGCCCGGCCCGCGGTCTGAACCCGGGCGCGGGCCGCGGCCGGCCGGAGGGAGGTCAGGCGTTGATGCGGCGGGCCACCAGATGGGCGACGCCCGAGTAGATCACCGCGGGCAGGCCGTAGTTGAGCACGGTCCGCCACTTGGCGTTGTCCGGTGTGAACAGGTCCCTTGACCACCCCGCGAGCCAGTCGGCCGCATGGTGGACTCCCCTGACGAGGTCGTTCGCCCGGTTGGCGTCCAGGACGAAGAACAGGATCCACAGGATCAGGATCAGTGCAGCGATGTCTGCGGCGAGGAGGATGATCGCCGCGGCGGGGTTGCCGCCGTATCGTCTGGCCATGACAAACGCCTTGCCCGGTTAGGGTGGTTGAAACTTCTTTCGAATCCGGAGGCCGCGTCGCACCGCGGGCCCGGGCCGCACACACGGGAGTTCACCTGCCCATGGCACCACTGGACCACGAGCGGTACTGCGCCGCGATCACCACCGAGACGAATCTGCTGCGCGCGACGCTGCGCGGCGCCGACCTCGACCGGCAGGTGCCCACCTGCCCGGACTGGACGCTGCGTCAGCTCGCCGTGCACGTCGGCCAGGCGCACCGCTGGGCCGGCGAGATGGTCCGCATCCGCGCGACCGACGAGCTCGCCGAGGACGACGAGCACATCCCCGGCTTCACCCCGCCCCCGGGCGACGACGTCCTCGACGGCTGGCTCGCCGAGGGCGCCGAGGTCCTGGTCGCGGCGTTGCGCGAGGCCGGACCCGAGCAGGAGGTGTGGACCTGGCACGGGCCGCACCGGGCCGCGTTCTGGTCCCGGCGCATGGCGGTGGAGACCCTGGTGCACCGCGCCGACGCGGCCCTGGGCGCCGAGCGCCCCTACGCCGCGGAGGCGGACCTCGCCGCCGACGGGCTCGACGAGTGGCTGGACCTGGTCACCGACCCCGAGCAGGTCGCGGGGGACCCGGAACTGCACGAGCTGCTCGGCACCGGCCAGACGCTCCACCTGCACGCCACCGACGTGCCGGGCGCCGAGTGGCTGATCGTGCGCGGGCCCGAGCGCATCGAGGTGCGCCGCGACCACGCCAAGGCCGACGTCGCCCTGCGGGCCTCCCTCACCGACCTGCTGCTGGTCTTCCAGCGCCGCCTCCCGCTCGACAGCGAGCGCCTGGAGATCCTCGGCGACCGCGCCCTGCTCGACCACTGGCTGGAGCGCACCCGATTTGGCTCCTCCGAGGAGGACGAGGAGCAGCCGCCCGCAGCCGGCTGACCCGCGCTCCCGGGCCGGGCCGCGGGGCCCCGCAGCGCGCCGTACGGGCTTCCGCCACCCTGCCGCAGGGCTGGTGACCTGCGGTGATCACGCCGAATGGCGGGAGTGGGCCACCCGGGTGATTCTTGGGGGACGTGCCGACAAGCATGTGCCCGACATGCATCGGCGGGCACCCGCGTCGCCGTGCGGCGGTGCGCATGCCGTTTCCCGTGCGAAGCCCCTATGCGAAGCCGGAGGTGCGCTGTGACCACCGGAATCCCGATCCGCAGAGCCTGCGTGGTCCTGCTGCTCGCCGTCGCGCTGCTGGTGGTGCCGGTCTCCGCCGGACATGCCGCGTCCGCGCCGTCGGCGGCGAACCCGAGTCCCAGTCCCACCACGACCGCCGAGAAGCAGAAGCTCGCCAAGACCCGCTTCGTCGTCAACGCGGGCCTGGCGGCGGGCGCCACCTACCAGTGGATCGTCAAACCCGCGAGGGCGGGGAAGTTCAAGAAGGGCGCGTCCGGCCGCAAGCTCAACTTCGTCAAGGCCGGCCTCGCCGGGGCGTTCGCCTACAACCGGCTCAAGGCCGCGTCCGACAACGCCAAGGGCGACCCGACGCTGAGCAGGATGATGGCACCGGTCACCGCGGGCATCGCCTCGCTCAAGGCACTGCCGTCCAAGCTCCGCGGCGGTGACAACGTCGATGCGGCGGTGAGCAGTTACGACGATGTCGTCAACAAGGTCAAGGACGCCGGGAAGAACGCCGGCGCCGACGTCACGGACAAGGTCCCGTCGCTCTCCGACCTGAAGTCCGGTGCGAACACCACCGGTTGAGCCGGAAGCGCGCTGCCCGGGCGGCCGCCGGAAACGACGACCGGCGCAAACGACCGGCGGAAACGACGGACGGCCGGTGCTGCCTCGCCGAGGGGCGGGGCGGCACCGGCCGTCCGGTTGCTGCTGCGCGCGGGATCAGCCGCGCTGGATGCCGCTGCTGTCCTGAAGGACGCCGCGACGGCCGTCCTGGGTCTGGGCGATGAGCGACTGGCCGCGCTGCTCCACGGCCAGGTACCAGGTGCCCGGGGTCAGTTCGGCGATCTGGCCGCCGGCGCCGTCCTCGGAGTACAGCGGACGCGGCACCGGCACCGCGAACCAGAACGCGGTGAAGTCCGCGGCCGGGGCCGCCGGGGCGGCCGGCTGCGGGGCGCCGCCGAACGGCGCGGCCTGGTGGCCGCCCTGGGCGTACGCCGGGTCGACGGACTGTGCGCCGCCGGGGTAGCCGTAGCCGGCCTGCGGCGGGGTGGCGCCGTAGGGCTGGCCCGCCGGGCCCGCACCGTAGGGCTGCTGCGCCGGCTTGGGGGCGCCCATCAGCGGTGCCTGCAGCGCCGGCAGCCGGTCGGCGAGCACGGCCACGGCGGCCATCGCGAGCCCGAAGATCAGTGTCAGCCAAGCCCCCGCGCCCTTGCTGACACCCGAGTTCGCGTCGCCCTGGCCGACGTCCGGAACGGCGTCCGAGAACGCCGACCACAGTGCCGCCCAGCCGACGATGACCGCCAGCGCGGTGCTCCACTGCTGGAGCGACAGACCGATGATCTTCTTCTCGGCGGGCTGGTTGCGGGCCACGAAGGCGGCCGCGGCCGACGCCAGGGCACCGAGGGTCACGACCGGCAGCAGCGGGAACAGGGCCGGGCTCCACGAGCTGACCGACTTGTCGGTGTGGTCGATGGAGAAGAACGGCAGGAACGAGGCGATCAGAAGCAGCACCGCTGCTCCGATCACCGCGCCGTCTCCTCGGGTCAGGGAGCGGATGTTCACGTCAGGTCCTGTCCTTTGTCAGTTCGGTTCGTTCGTATCGGACGTTGTTCAGGCACCGGGCGGTTCCAAAACGGTGCCCCATGCTACGGGTCAGCCCCGTCCTCCCGCGGCCTGCTCGACGAACGCGGTCAGGCCGTCGGCGATGCCCTGGGCAGCGTGCTGCCGCCACGAAGGGTCCGTCAACGCTTTCGCGTCGTGGGCATTGCGCATGTTTCCGCACTCGATGAACACCTTCGGCACCCTGGACAGGTTGAGCCCGCCCAGATCGCTGCGGACCGTCAACCCGGTACCGCCGGCGAGGTAGTCGGCGTAGTGCTCGCCGGTCGCGGCGGCGAACTTCGAGCGCAGCGTGGTCGCCAGGCGGTACGAGGGCGCCGCGATGGCCCGGGTGTCGGCGATGCCCGCGTACAGCGACTTGGGCGCGATCACGTGGAAACCCGAGCCGGTGGCCGGGCCGCCGTCGGCGTGGATGGACAGGGCCGCGTCGGCGTGCGCCGCGTTGCCGATCCTGGCCCGCTCGTCCACGCACGGCCCGTACGCGCGGTCGCCGTCGTAGGTGAGCACGACCTTGGCGCCGCGCGCCTCCAGGATGGCCCGCACCCGGTGGGCCACATCCATGGTGTAGGCCGCCTCGGCGTAGCCGGCGTTGGTCTCGGTCCCCGTGGTGTCGCACTCCTTGCGGGCGTTCCCGACGTCCACGAGGCGGTTGATCTCGGTGACGTGCCGCGCGTTGCCCAGGTTGTGACCCGGGTCGAGCACGATCACCCTGCCCCTGAGCGGAAGCCGTGCGGCGGCGGACGGCGCGGGGCGCGTCGTCACCGCGGCGCCGCTGGGCGGAAGGTGCCGGCCGGGCGTCGAGGACGCCGAGGACGGCGAGGAACCGGAGGGCCCCGGGGACGCGCTGGTGCTCGGCGTCCCCGTCAGGCCGGGCAGCGACGCGCTGTCGCCGTCACCGCTGGAGCCGCGTATCCAGTCATAGCCCGCCAGGCCGGCCACGCACACCGCCACGGCCACGGCGACCGCGACGAGCAGCGGTCTGCCCCGGCCGCCCCCGCGTGACTCGTTGCTGAACACGCCCGCGACTCTAGCGGCCCCGCACGCCGCCTCGCACGGCCCGGGTCCGGTTCGTCCCGGTGCGCGACCCGACCACTACCCTGCGAGGTCGCCCGGTTCGCGGCGCAGCACCCGCAGCGAGCCGGTGACCGACTGCTCGCTGAACACCCCGGAGGCCAGCGCCCGCCGGTAGACGCGGTAGGGCGCCTGCCCGCCGTCGGCGGGGTCGGGGAACACGTCGTGGACGACCAGCAGCCCGCCCTCGGCGATCAGCGGCGCCCAGCCCTCGTAGTCGGCGTTCGCGTGCTCGTCGGTGTGGCCGCCGTCGATGAAGACCAGGGCGAGCGGCTGCCGCCACAGCCGCGCGACCTGCGGGGACCGGCCGACGACCGCGACGACGTGCTCCTCGAGGCCGGCCGCGTGCAGGGTCCTGCGGAACTCCGGCAGGGTGTCCATCCGGCCGGTGACCGGGTCGACCAGCGACGCGTCGTGGTACTCCCAGCCTGGCTGCTGCTCCTCGCTGCCCCGGTGGTGGTCGACGGTGACGACGACCGTGCCCGCGCTCCGCGCCGCGTCCGCCAGCAGGATCGTGGAGCGGCCGCAGTACGTGCCGACCTCCAGCAGCGGCAGCCCCGGGACGGCCGGGCCCGCCGTGGCCTCCTTGGCCGCGGCGTGCAGCGCCAGGCCCTCGTCGAGCGGCATGAACCCCTTGGCGGCCTCGAACGCCGCGAGCACGTCGGTCATGCGCCCACCCTAGGGTCCGGGTCCAGCCGGTCAGGACCCAGGTCGTAGGTCGAAATCCCGATGCCGGGACCGGCCAGGGACGGCAGCATGGGCGGCATGACTGGACTCGTCGGACAGCGCGAACGGACCGGCCTCGGGGGCAGGACCGGCCCGCCGGCCTGGGCGGTGCTGCTCGTGGTGTGCGCCGGGCAGTTCCTCGTCGTCCTCGACGTCTCCGTGGTCAACGTGGCCCTGCCCTCGATGCGCACCGCCCTCGGCCTCGGGCAGACCGGGCAGCAGTGGGTGGTCAACGCCTACGCGCTGACGTTCGCCGGGTTCATGCTGCTCGGCGGGCGCGCGGCCGACCTGTTCGGGCGCAAGCGGATCTTCCTCACCGGACTGGCCCTGTTCACCGTGGCGAGCCTGGCCGGCGGGCTGGCCCGCGACCCGTGGATGCTCATCACGGCCCGCGCCGTGCAGGGACTGGGCTCCGCGGTGCTGGCGCCCACCACGCTGTCCATCCTCACCACGTCCTTCCCCGAGGGCGCCGAGCGGACCCGGGCGATCGGCACCTGGACCGCGGTCGGCGCGGGCGGCGGCGCCGCCGGCGGCCTGGTCGGCGGGCTGCTCACCGACTACCTGTCGTGGCGCTGGGTGCTGCTGGTGAACGTGCCGGTCGGCGCGCTGGTACTGGCCGGGGCCTTCCTGTGGATCACCGAGAGCCGCGGGGCCGCCGGCCGGCGGCTGGACGTGCCCGGCGCGGTGCTGGTGACCGGCGGCGTCGCCGCCCTGGCCTACGGCATCGCCGAGACCGAGTCGCACGGCTGGACGTCGGTGGACTCCGCGCTGCCGCTGGCCGCCGGCGCGGCGCTGCTCGCCGCGTTCGTCACCGTCGAGGCGCGCACCGCCCACCCCCTCATGCCGCTGCGGCTGTTCCGGATCCGCTCGGTGTCCGCGGGCAACGCGGTGCTGCTGGCCGGCGGGGCCGCGATGTTCTCCACCTGGTACTTCCTCTCCCTCTACATGCAGAACGTGCTGCACTACTCGCCGGTGCGGACCGGCGTGGCCTTCCTGCCGCACACCGCCGCCATCGTCGTCGGCTCCAAGCTGGCGCCGCGGCTGATGAGCCTGGTCGACGCCCGGCTGGTCAGCGCGGCGGGCGGCGCGATGGCCGCGGGCGGCCTCGCCTGGCAGAGCCAACTCGGCGTGCACAGCGGCTACCTGGGCACGATCGCGCTGCCCGGCATGCTCACCATGCTGGGCGCGGGCCTGCTGATGACACCGGTCGCCGCGGCCGCCACCTCCGGCGTGGCGATGGGCGAGCAGGGGCTGGTGTCCGGACTCCTCAACACCTCACGGCAGTTGGGCGGCGCGCTGGGCCTGACGATCCTGGCCACCGCCGCCGTCGACCGCACCCGCTCGCGCGCCTCCGGCGGCGCCTCGCCGGCCCAGGCGCTCACCTCCGGCTACGGCCTGGCCTTCGTCCTCGGCGCCGCGTTCCTCGCGGCCGCCGCGGTCCTGGTCGCCCTTCTGCCCGCTCCCGCCCCCAAGCCGGCTTCCGCGCCCGCGCGTTAGGGACCCGCCGGGC
>WRCZ01000044.1 GCA_009783685.1 Actinomycetes bacterium | reverse complement strand
TCCGGAGGACACATGGCAAGCCGTGACCCGCAGCACCCCAACATCCTGCTCGTGCTCAGCGACGACCAGGGCCACTGGGCCCTGGGGTGCGCGGGCAACGAGGAGATCCGCACGCCCCGGCTGGACGCGCTGGCCGCCGAGGGCACCCGGCTGGAGAACTTCTTCTGCACCTCTCCGGTCTGCTCCCCGGCCCGCGCCAGCCTGTTCACCGGTCAGATGCCCTCCCGGCACGGCGTGCACGACTGGCTGTCGGGCGGCCACGCGGGCGCCGACGGCACGGACTTCCTGTCCGGGCAGCGGTTGTTCACCGACGAACTGGCCGACGCCGGCTACCGGCTCGGCCTCTCCGGCAAGTGGCACCTGGGCGCCAACGACCGGCCGCGGCCGGGATTCGTCCACTGGTACGCCCACGAGAGCGGCGGCAGCCCCTACCACGGTGCTCCCATGTACCGGGACGGCGTCAGGCAGCCGGCCGACGGCTACCTCACCGACC
Source organism: Actinomycetes bacterium (assembly GCA_009783685.1). Classification (GTDB taxonomy): domain Bacteria; phylum Actinomycetota; class Actinomycetes; order Streptomycetales; family Streptomycetaceae; genus Actinacidiphila. The sequence goes on along the minus strand of WRCZ01000044.1, from coordinate 17,832 downwards.
TGCTCGCCGACGACGCCGCGGGCTTCCTGCGCGAAGAGGCGGCGAACGACACGCCGTTCCATCTGTCGCTGCACTTCACCGCACCGCACAAGCCCTGGAAGGGCCAGCACCCGCCGGAGGTCGAACGCCTCTACGCGGACTGCGCCTTCACCAGCTGCCCGCAGGAGGAACCGCACCCCTGGCAGCCCCTTGTCGACGGCGTGCCCGTCGGCGGCGAGGCCGACGTCCGCGCGGCCCTCGTCGGGTACTTCGCCTCGGTCACGGCCATGGACACGGCCATCGGGAAGGTCCTGGACGAACTGGCCGAGCAGGGGCTGACCGGCAGCACCCTGGTGGTGTTCTCCAGCGACAACGGGTTCAACTGCGGCCACCACGGCATCTGGGGCAAGGGCAACGGCACCTTCCCGCAGAACATGTACGACAGCTCGGTCAAGGTGCCGGCGATCATCGCCCAACCCGGCCGTGTCGCAGCCGGACAGGTGCGCCACGAGCTGCTGTCCGCCTACGACTTCGCCGCGACCATGCTGGACCTCACCGGCCTGGACCGGGCCGCGTTCGAGACCGGGCCGGGACGGTCCTTCGCCGGACTGCTGCTCGACGACCGGCCGGGCGGTACCCCACCCGTCCGACCGGTGGTCGTCTACGACGAGTACGGTCCCGTCCGCATGATCCGCACCGGCCAGTGGAAGTACGTGCACCGGTACCCGCACGGCCCGCACGAACTGTACGACCTGGTCGCGGACCCGGGCGAGCGCGAGAACCTCGTCGCACGCGACACCCAGTCGCAACGTGTCGCGGACCTGCGACGGCAGTTGGACGCCTGGTTCCTGGAGCACGGCGATCCCGCGCGCGACGGCAGCAGGCTGCCGGTGACGGGCGCAGGACAGCGGGCTCCGGTGGACGGGGACCCGCTCGGCGCCTTCGACGCGCTCGGCCCCGAGACGACGTTCGCACCACCGCCGGCCTGACGCGCGCAGTCCTTCTTGAATCGTTGTCCCCGGTGCCGCTCTGATGCTGGCGAACCTCCCCCCAGACGATGAACCAGCACCGGAGGACACCCATGCCAGACCACCCCTCAGGACTCAGCCGGCGCAAGGTCCTGATGAGCGCCGCAGCCGGATCGGCGGCCGCCGGGCTCCCCGCTGTCGCGTCCGCCGCGTCCCCCGGCCCGGTCGCTACGGGGAGCCGGCAGCCGGCCGATGCCCCACCGCTGACCGTCGAGGACCGGGCGCTGGCGCTCGACCCGCCGGTCCTGCTGTTCGAGACGCGCGTCCCGCCCCAGGTGCACCCAGGGCCCGGGTCCGGGCTGGCCATCAGCGACACCACGGCCAGGATCGGTCCCCACAGCCTGCGTTGGGACTACCGGGCGGGCGCCGAACTGGAGGTACGCGCCCCTCTGCGCTACCACCCCTCCGCCTACCGTGACAGCGACGACCAGGCCACCATGGGCACCGTCGACACCTTCGCCGTGTGGATCCACAACGACCGCGCACGGGACGACGTGCTCAGGGTCGAGTTCGGCAGCAGCAGCCACACCGACGCCTGGTGCGAGATCCGTCTCGGCTTCACCGGCTGGCGGACCGTGTGGATCCGGTACGGCTACGACCTCTCGGGAACGCCGCGCACGTCGATGGACACCGTGCGCTTCGTCGCCCCCCGGCACTCCGGGGCCGGCACCCTCCACCTGGACCAGTTGATCCTCAACACCCAGTTGCGCCCGGACCACCCCACCCGCGACCGGCAGGTGCCCTTCGTCAATCCCCAGGGCGACCGGGCCGCCAACGCCCACTGGCTCGCGCTGCTGTCCTACGCCGACCGCCTCGCCGCCCATCCGCCGCGCACCCCCGAACCGACCGAGGACGAACTCGCCTCACTCGCCGTGGTCCACGAGCGCTACCTGGCCGTCGTCCGCAAGAACGCCAAGGCCGACGACGCCGCCGTCACGGCGCTGACGGCGACGGCCGACGACTACGGTGTGCCGGGTCCGGGGGAGCAGGTTCCCGGCCGCGCCATCGACTCCTACCAGACCGAGATCTACCCGCCGTCCCTCGCGGAGGACCTCAACGCCTTCGTCGGCGGCATCGCGCTGCGCAGCGTCACCGACCTCATGTACGCGATCGCCTGCGCCTACGCGGCCGCCGCCGACGACGCCCACCGCACCGAGCTGGCCGACCTGTACGTCCGCGTCCTCGACCACGTGCGCGCGCAGGGCTGGGCCGCCGGAAGCTGCCAGGGCACCATCCACCACCTCGGCTACCAGTTCCGCGGCTTCTACGACTCGGTGTACCTGGTGCGGGACGCGCTCGCCGAGCGGGGACTGCTGGACGGCGTGCGCGAGGACCTGTCCTGGTTCACCGGACTCGGCAGGCTCCTGCAGGACTTCACCGACCCCGAGTCCTACGGGGGCATCTTCGACATCCTCAACACCAACCTGCAGGGCATGCTGGCGGCGGCCCTGCTGATGCCGACGCCCGACCGGCAGGTGGCGTACCTGCACGCCCTGCGACGCTGGCTGGACTCCGCCCTCGCCGTCTCGCCCGGCATCATGGACGGCTTCAAGGCCGACGGCTCCGTCTTCCACCACCTGGGCATGTACCCCGACTACGCCCGCGACGGGTACAAGGGGTCGAGCCCGACGGTGGCCGCCCTCAGCGGAACCGCCTTCCGGGTCGGGGAGTCCGCGCACCGCCGCTACAAGGACGCGCTGCTGCGGATGCGGGTGTACGCCAACCAGTCCGACTGGCCGCTGTCGCTCGCCGCCCGCCACCCCACGGGCCTGACGGCGCTCGCCCTGCCGCCCTACCAGTGGCTCACCACGGCCGGTACGCCCGACGGCAGCCGCCCGCTGGATCCGGAGGCCGGTGCGGCCTTCCTGCGCCTTCTGCCGGCCCCGCCGAGTTCGGCCCAGAAGGCCCTCGCGCAGCAGCTGGCAGCCGCCGGGGTCACGGCGGAGGCCGCACCGAGCGGGAGTTGGGCGATGAACCATTCCGCCCTGGCCCTCCACCGGCGCGGCGAATGGCTGGTCGCGGTCCGCGGCCACAACCGCTACCTGTGGAGCACCGAGATCTACGCCACGGACAACCTCTACGGGCGCTACACCACGTACGGCCAGATCCAGGTGCTCGGCCGCGGCGCTCCGGTGGACAACCTGAGCAGCGGCTTCGTCGAGCCCGGATGGAACTGGAACAGGTGGCCGGGCACCACGGCCATCGAGTTGCCGTACGAGCGACTGCACTCGAACCTCGCCGGGGCGATCGAGCAGATGCCGCTGAGCGAGTCCCGCTTCGGCGGCGCCGGCACCCTCGACGACCGGCACGCGGTGTTCGCCCTGGACCTGCACGAGCATCCGGTGTACAACCCCTCCCACCGTGCCCGCGCGTCGGTGTTCCTGTTCGACGAGCGCGTGGTGGCCGTCGGTTCGGGCATCCACAACGACGACGCCGTGAACCCCACCCGCACCACGCTCTTCCAGTGCCACCTGGAACGGACCACGGACCCGGTGATCCACAGCACGCTGGGCGCGGTCGCCGACTTCCCCTTCGCCCTGGACCGCGTGCAGTCCGCCCCGGTGTGGATGATCGACCCGGCCGGCAACGGCTACTGGGTGCCCGCCGGCCAGCGGCTCGCGCTGAGCCGTGACGCGCAGACGGCGCCCGAGCAGGGGACCGGCCTGCCGGGCACCGCCGACTTCGCCACGGCCTGGCTGGACCACGGCACGGCGCCGGACGGGGGCCGCTACGCCTACGCCCTCGTCGTCGGCGCCACGCCGGAGTACATGGCGGACTTCACCGCACGCATGGCCGACCCCGCTGCCGCGCCCTGCACGCTGCTGCGCCACGACGACGGGGCGCACGTCGTCCACGACCGCGCCACCGGGATCACGGGATACGCGGTGTACGAGCCGCAGACCGTCCTGCCCGCCGGGGGCCCGGTCGCGGCCGTGGACACACCGTCCCTCCTGATGGCGCGCAGCGATGCGGACGACCTGGTGGTGTCGGTGACCGACCCCGACCTGCGCCTGTACGAGGGCGTGGACCGCTACCAGTACGACCGGAACGGCACGTTCGTCGGCGTGCTCAGCCCCTTCTCCCGGCCCTGGCGCGGGAACGAGGGCGCGGCCCACCGGCTTCGCCTGGTCCTGCGCGGTGCCTGGCGGGCGACCGAACCCGGCGAGGGGATCCGCACCCAGGTCAAGGACGGCCGCACGTCGGTGGACGTCACCTGCCGCCTGGGGATCGGCGTGCAGTTCCGCCTGCGCCCGGCGTGACGACGCGAGCGGGGCCGGCATGACGGCCGGCCCCGCTCGCGCGACGGCGGTCTACACGCCGGAAGCCGCCGCGAGACCCACGGGTCGCCCCGCCTCGGCCGAGGCATAGGCGGCCAGGACGAGTTCGACCACGTGGCGGCTGTGCTGGAGCGAGACCTCACTGCCGGCGCCCCCGGCAGCGGCGACGAAGTCGGCCATCTGCGCGGTGAACGCGTCCTGGATGTCGGACGGGCCCGGGGTGTGCACCTGCCGCGTGCGTCCCTGCGAGCGGACGAAGACGCCTGTCCTGGGATCGGCGACCACGGTTCCGCGCTCGCACACGACGGTGAGCTCGTCGACCTTGCGCGGGGTGTCGGAGATGACGGACACCGCGGCCGGCGCGCCGCTGGCCAGGGTCAGCGTGAGCGTCCCGTCCGTCTCCACCGGTGCGCCGAAGCGCTCGCGGATCGCCGCCGTCAGCGAGACCGCGCGGGAGCCGGAGAGCCACACCGTGCGGTCCAGGCAGTGCGCGCCTATGTTCATCAGGGCACCGCCGCCGGCCAGTTCGCGGGAGAAGAACCACGGTGACCGGGTGCCGGGGCGGTAGTCGGTGGTGCGGTAGTCGTGGACCGCCACGGGGGCGCCGATGTCGCCGGCGGCGATGACGGCCTGCGCGGCGCGCTTGTCGGGCAGGAAGTGCTGGATGTGCCCCACGACGAGCGTCACCCCGGCGCGCGCGCACGCCTCTGCCATGGCGTCGCAGTCCGCCAGCGTCGTGGCCATCGGCTTCTCCACCAGGACGTGCAGCCCGTGCTCCGCGGCGTCGACGACCATCCGGTGGTGGAGGGAGTGGGGGGTGTTCACCACGACCGCGTCGACCGAGCCGCCGGCGAGCAGGGCGCGGTAGTCGGTGTACGTCGCGGCTCCGTACGGGGCGGCGACCCGGCCGGCAGCGGACTCCTCCAGGTCGCAGACGGCCGTCAGACGGGTGCCGGGCAGTTGGTCCGCGGCCCTGGCGTGCAGGTCCGCGACCGCCCCGGCGCCGATCAGTCCGATGCGCATGGGTCTCCTTGTCGGTGGTGGCGAGGGGTTCGCCGGCGCGCACACGCGCCGGTGCTCAACGGCGGGCCGCTGCTCCGCAGGAGGCGCGGATGACGATGCGCGGACGCAGCAGCACCTGGTGCAGGGGACAGGCGTCGCCCTCGGCGATCCGGCGCAGCAGCACCTCCGCCGCCATCCGGCCGACCCGGTACTTGGGCGGTGACACCGCGGTGAGCGGGACCTCCGCTATGTCGGCGGTCTCGTCGTCGTAGGAGACGAGCGCCAGCGCCTGCGGAACGGCCGTCCCGTGACGCCTGGCGGCGGCTTCGAGCAGGATCGCCTCGCGATCGCCGAAGACCAGGGCGGCCGTGGTGCCCGTCCCGTCGATCTCGCCCATCAGGCTGTCCGCCAGCTCGGCCGTCCACTCCGCCTTCTCGGCCTCGTGGCTGAAGCTCAGCCGCAGACCGAGATCGTCCATGGCGCGCCGGAAGCCCAGCGCGACTGCGACGCCGGTCGGGTTGCGGCTGCGCGTGATCAGGGCGATGCGCTCGTGGCCCAGCCCGTGCAGGTGGAGCACGGCGTCGTAGGCACCGCCGAGGTGGTCGGAGCAGATGTGTTCGGTGCGATCGCGCGGTCCCGCGTCGATCAGCCGGCGTTCCGGCAGCACGGCGGGCACCGGCAGCCGCATCAGCTCGTCCGCGCGGACCTCGGGGTCGTCGATCCCGGTCAGGGTGGGGACCAGCAGGAGCCCGTCCACGCCGGAATCCAGCAGGAAGTCCAGGTCCTGGGCTTCCTCGTCGCGGTCGTAGTGGTACGTGGCCAGTTGCAGGCCGACACCGGCCGCGGAGAGCGCCTCCTCGATGCCCTGGAGCACCCGGGGGTAGTACAGCTTGGTGTCCGGCACGAGCACGCCCACGGTGCGCCGCGTGCGCGGTTCCGCGTGGCGGGGGACGGCCACGAAACTGCCCGACCCCTGCCGGCGCACCACCAGGCCCTCCTCGACGAGCAGGTCGAACGCGCGCCGGACCGTGGTCAGCGACAGACCGGTCTCCTGGGCCAGCCGGCTCTCCGTGGGGAGCTTGGCCCCGGGGGTCCAGTCGCCCGCGAGGATGCCCCGGCGCAGTTCCCCGGCCAGAGCCTGGAACTTGAGGTCACGCGCCGCGGCGTCCCGCACCGAACCGGCCGTGCGGCGCCTGCGGCCAGGACGGGACGGATCGGCCATGGCGCCACTCCCGGGAACGATTCGCGATGTCGGACTCGCTCGATTCTCATGCCCGGCAAGGAAGTAATAAAGAACTAATCGCAGCCTGGATGGCACACGCACGGTGTCCGCACGGGGGGCTCACCTGCCATGACCGTCCACCGCAACCCGATCGCGGCGAAATACGTCTTGAATGCTCTCTTCCGGCGTCGTGACAGTTGGCCCACCAAGCAGTCATCCACTACCCCTCACAAGAGGTGGGCACCATGGGCACGCAATCCGCAGGCCGTCGCCGGAACGTTCCGATCGCGCTGGGCGCGGCGGGCGCACTCGTCTGCGTCGTCACGGCATGCTCGGGCACCGGCCCGGGCTCGTCGAAGGAGTTCACCTACTGGTCCATGTGGAAGCAGGGCGAACCGCAGCAGAAAGTCATCGCCGCCGCCGTCGCCGACTTCCAGAAGCAGACCGGTGTCAAGGTCAAGGTCCAGTGGCAGGGGCGCAACAACCTGCAGAAGCTGGTGCCGGCGCTGAACACCAACAGCGTGCCCGACCTGGTCGACGGGCCGTACGTGAAGCTCGTCCCGGCACTCGTGGCCACCCGGCAGTCCCTGGGCCTGACCGCGGCGTTCGACACCGCGGTGGACGGCACGACCGCGGGAAAGCTCGTCCCCGCCAAGTACCTGAAGACCATCGACATCAAGGACGCGGCCGGCAAGCCCTGGATGCTGCCGTACAGCCTCACCTCGGACGCCGTCTGGTACGACGCCGCCGCGCACCCGGAACTGAGAACCGACCCGCCGCGTACGTGGGACGACTTCATCGCCCTGCTGAACCGGCTCAAGCAGGCGGGGCAGACGCCCCTGGCCGCGGACGGCGACGTGACCGGGTACAACGCCGCCTACCTGTCCACGCTGATCGTCCGCAACCTCGGTCCCGGCGGGCTGAAGAAGATCGCCTCCGACCGGACCGGGAACGCGTGGCTGGACCCGGCCGTGCTCGACGCCGCGAAGAAGGTCGAGCAACTCGTCCGCGGCGGCTACCTGATCGACGGCTACAAGGCGAGCAAGTGGCCGGCCCAGCAGCAGAAGTGGGCGAACGGCAAGGCCGCGTTGATGTTCATGGGCTCGTGGCTGCCCACCGAGTCGGCCACGTACGCCGAGAAGGGCCTCACCTACGCCTCGTTCCCCTTCCCGACCACCGGCGCCGGACACGACAGCATGCGCGCCGACTTCGTGGGCTTCGCCGTCCCGAAGAAGGCCCATCACGCGGCCGACGCCCAGCGGTTCGCGGCGTTCCTGCTGAACAAGAAGTACCAGGACGAGCTCGGGCAGGAGGCGAAGGTGATCCCGGTCCGTGCCGACGCGGCCACCTCACCCGAGATGGCCGGCGTGAAGAAGTCGCTCGACTCCGCGGACAGCTTCCACCAGCAGAACGACGGCGTGGCGTTCCCCGGGTACAACGAGAAGCTCTTCTGGGCCAAGGACGACGAACTGTTCTTCGGCAAGATCTCGGCGGACACGTTCGTCCACGACATGCAGGCGGCCCAAGCCGCCTACTGGAAGGACCAGCCCCAGTGATCCGTCCCGCCGAGATCCGTCCCGCCACCGCGGGCCCGCCGGACCCCGCGCCTGCCGCGGAGCGGCGGCCCGGCCCGGAACCCGCCCCCCGGGGCGGCACGCTGGCCCGGCAGCGGCGCCGTCTCTTCATCCCGTTCGTCGGCCCGGCACTCCTGCTGTACAGCGTGCTGTTCATCGCGCCCATCGGCGCGGCGGTGTGGATCAGCCTGCACAACTGGGCGGGATCGGGGCCCATGACCTGGGCAGGACTGCGGAACTACACCCGGCTGTTCCACGACGACCTGTTCACCCAGTCGCTCCGCAACACCCTCGAACTGCTCTTCGTCGTCGGTGCCGCCGTCTTCGCGATCAGCTTCGCCCTGACCCTGATCCTGCGGGACATGGCGGGCCGCAAGGCGGTCAGGGCCGTCATCTTCTTCCCGCACCTGGTCAACGCCCTCGTCTACGGCGTCCTCGTCGGGTTCCTCTTCAACCCCGACGGCCTCGCCAACTCGCTGCTCGCCCACCTGGGGATCCACTCGCCACCGCAGTGGCTGGCGCAGGACAACCTCTTCCCGCTGATCATGGTCACGATGACCTGGATGACGACCGGCTACTTCACCACCATCCTGATGGCCGGAGTGGACCGGATCCCCGTCAGCTACTACGAGGACTGCGCTCTGGCCGGCGCCGGCCCGCTGCAGCGGCTGCGCTATGTGATCCTGCCGCTGACCTGGGACGTCTTCGGCGTGTGCGCGGTGCTGTGGACGATCTCCTCGGTGAAGATCTTCGAGATCGTCTGGATCTTCGGCGGCAGCAGCGGCAACGGCATCCCGCCCACCAAGACCTGGACCTCCGCCGTCTACACCTACGCCACGGCCTTCTCCGGGGACTCGGTGCCCTCCTACGGCGCGGCCACGGCGTCGGCGATCCTCTCCCTCCTTCTGGTCACCGTGCTGGTCGTCCTGCTGCGGCGCCTGATGCGCAGGGAAGCAGTCGAGTTCTGAAAGGCGCTTGCCCATGACATCCTCCCTGTCAGCCCCCCGGTCCGGCAGGCGGCTCCGCCGGCGGCGCGGCCCGGGGCCGCTGGGCGGCCGCGGCCCGCTGCGGACCGCCGGAGTCGCCGTCACCTGGCTGTTCGTCGGCGCCAACATCGCCGGGCTGATCTGGCTCGTGCTGCAGGCGTTCCGCGACACCCGCTCGATCCTCGCCTCCCCGTGGGGCCTGCCCCGTTCGCTGTCCCCGCACAACTTCGTCCACGCCTGGACCGACAGCGGGTTCGGACGCGCCGCCGTCAACTCGGTCCTGGTCACCGGCATTTCCTCGGTCCTGACCGTGGCCGTCGCCGCGCCGGCCGCCTACTGGCTGGCCCGGCAGGACACGCGGCTGAGCCGCGGCCTGACGCTGTTCTTCGTGCTCGGGCTCGGCGTGCCGGTCCAGGTGATCCTGATCCCGCTGTTCGTCATGCTCAACCGGGTCTACCTCACCGACAGCCTGATCGGCCTCAACCTGGTCTACATCGGCGTCTCCCTGCCGTTCACCGTCTTCCTGCTGACCGGCTTCTTCCGGTCGCTGCCGAAGGAACTGGAGGAGGCGGCCGCACTGGACGGGGTGTCCCCGGCGGCGACGTTCTGGCGGATCATGCTGCCGATCGCGCGCGGCGGCATCGTCACCGCGCTCGTCCTCCAGGTCATCGCGCACTGGAACGAGACCCTGCTCGCCCTCACGCTGCTGCAGTCGACCGACAAGTACACCCTGCCGATCGCCCTCATCTCCTTCGTGCAGCAGCAGACCTACAGCGGGGCCGACTGGGGCGGGCTGTTCGCCGGGCTCAGCATCGTCGTGCTGCCGATGCTCGCCGTCTACATCTGGCTCGGGCGGCGGCTCACCGAGGGCCTCACCCTGGGAATGGGCAAATGACGCCCCCCGGCGGCGCGCCGCGCCGCGCCAACCTGCTGCTGGTGATCGCCGACCAGTGGCGCGCCGGCGCCCTGGGGTTCCTCGGCGAGGACCCGGTGTCCACGCCCCACCTGGACGCCCTGGGCGCACGTTCCAAGGTGCTCACCCAGGCCGTCAGCAACTATCCGGTGTGCAGTCCGTGCCGGGCGATGCTGATGACCGGCCGCTACCCGTACCGCAACGGCGTCCACCTGAACGTCAACTCGGCCACCGCGCAACTGGGCGTCGGCCTGCGGCCGGAGACCCCGTGCTGGTCCGACGCCCTCGCCGGCGCCGGATACGCCCTGGGGTACATCGGCAAATGGCACCTGGAAGCCCCGGTCCCCGCGGACGCCGCGGCGGGGGAGGGGCCCCGGGAGGACGGCCGGGTCTGGGACGCGTACAGCCCGCCCGCACACCGGCACGGATTCGGCTTCTGGTACGCGCACGGCTGCTGCGACGACCACCTCCGGCCGCACTACTGGCACGGCGACGCGCCGCGCGAGGCCGCGGTCGAGGTCGATGGGTGGTCACCCGAGCACGAGACCGACGTCGCGCTGTCGTTCCTCGACGGGGCGGCGGGCGACTACCACGGAACGGGAACGCCGTTCGCCCTCGTGGTGTCGTACAACCCCCCGCACCAGCCCTTCGAGCAGGTGCCACCGGAGCACCTCCGGCACTACGAGGGGCTGTCGGGGCGCGACCTCCTGCCGAGGCCCAACGTCGACTGGGACGGTCCGACCGCCGCGGACGCGGTGCATGCCGCGCCCCGGTACTACGCGGCCATGACCGGAGTCGACCGGCAGATGGGGCGGTTGCTCGACGCCCTGGACCGGCACGGGCTGACCCGCGACACGTACGTGGTGTTCACGTCCGACCACGGCATGCAGCTGGGCAGCCACGGCCTGATGTACAAGAACGTGCCCTACGAGGAGTCCATGCGGGTGCCGTTCCTGGTCAGCCGCCCCGGAATCGTCCCGCCCGGCCGCGACGACCTGCTGCTGGGATCACCCGACGTCGCCCCCACCCTGCTGGGGCTGCTCGGCGAGTCGGCCGCGACCCCGGCGGGCACGCAGGGACAGGACCTGTCCGCGGCGCTGCTCGCTCCTCCGGGCGACCGGGGCTGCGCGCGTCCCGACGCCGCCCTGTACATCGGACCGGCGGCCGAGCCGGGACAGAGCGACACCCGCGGGCTGCGCACCCGCACCCACAAGCTGATCGCCGCGTACGGAGCCGGCCGCGTCCGCCTGCACCTGTTCGACCTCACCGCGGATCCGTACGAGCTGTCCGACGCCGCCGCCGAGCAGCCCGCGCGGGTGGCGGCCCTCGCGGCCCGGCTCGTCGCGGAGCTCGACCGCACCGGTGACCCGTGGCCCGGGCGGGCCGCGCTGGCGGACGAGGTCCGGCACCTTGCTCGGCGGGCGCCCGCCGACGAGCCGCGATGAGTCCGCCCGCGGGGGAGCGGCCCGACATCCTCCTGCTGCTGACGGACCAGCACGCGGCCCACATGCTCGGCTGCGCCGGCAACTTGGGCGTCGCCACGCCCAACCTGGACCGGCTCGCGGCGACCGGCACCCGTTTCACCCGCGCCTACACCACGTTCCCCCTGTGCGTGCCGGCCCGCAGCAGCCTGATCACCGGCCGGCACCCCCACGAACTGGGTGTCCACGGCAACTCCCCCGGCACGGGCGCGGTTGTCGCGCAGCCCGGCCGGCGGCCCGACAGCCTCGGGCACCTGCTGCGTGCCGCGGGGTACACGACCTGCTACGCGGGCAAGTGGCACGCCCGGGAGGCCAGTGCGTCGCCCGAGGACGGGTTCACCGTCCTGCGTCCCTTCGGCGACCGCGGCCTGGCCGAGGCCGGAGCCCGGTGGCTGACCTCCCGCGGCGCACGGACACGGCCGTTCGCGCTCGTCGTCTCCTTCGACGACCCGCACACCATCTGCGAGTACGCCCGCAACCAGCCCATGCCGTACGGGCCGGTGACCCCGGTCCCGGTACGCCGGTCGCCGCCACTGCCGCCCAACTTCGGCTCGCACCCCTACGAACCGGAGGCCCTCCGGCACGAACAGGCCGTGCAGGCGGCGATGTACGGCACGGCCGCATGGGGCCCGGACGACTGGCGGCGCTACCGCCACACCTACGCCCGCCTCGTCGAGCGCGCCGACGCGGCGATCGGTACGGTGCTGGACGCGCTGGACGCGGCCGGCCTGGCGGACACGACCCTGGTGGCGTTCACCAGCGACCACGGGGACGGAGACGCCGCGCACGCCTGGAACCAGAAGACCGCACTGTTCGAGGAGGCGGTGAGGGTCCCGCTGATCCTCCGGCCACCCGGCGGCCTTCCGGCGGCCCGGACCAGCTCCGCCCTGGTGTCGGTCGGCCTGGACCTGCTGCCCACCCTCTGCGCCGCGGCCGGAACCGAGGCGCCCGCCGGGTTGCCGGGCATCGACCTGACGGCGGCGCGGCAGGCGGGCAGCGGGCACGACCACGTCGTCGTGGAGACCCGGTTCGAACGACCGTCCCCGCCGTTGACCGAGGGGCGGGCGCTCATCACCGATCGCTGGAAGTACACCGTCTACAGCTGGGGCCGATGGCGCGAGCAACTCCACGACCTGCGCGACGACCCGGGCGAGACGCGCAACCTCGCCGAGGAGGAGGCCTACGACGCGGTCCGCGAGCAGATGCGCGAGCGGCTGCTCCAGTGGTGCCTGCGGACAGGGGACGCGGGCTTCCTGAAGAAGCTCGTCCTCCCCGCCTCAGCGGGCACATCGATGCACGACGGCATCTTCGCGGTCCCCTACTGAGCGATGCCGGTGGCGAGCCCTAGGCGGGTGCCGACGCGGGGATGGCCGCGTCGAGCAGGACTTCGGCCGCGGCTCTGGCGTGCTGCGTGTACCGGGCGTCGTTGAGGACCATGGCCCGGCTCGACGCGCCGTCGGAGAGGATCGCGAGCTGTTCGCCGAGCACGTCGGCGTCGGTGGCTCCCGCTTCGCGTGCCAGTTCGGCGAGGCGCCGGGCGAAGCGTGCCTTCCGCTCGCTCGCGTATCGGTGGACGGGGCTGTCGGGGTCGGGGAACTCCGCGGCGGCGTCGATGAACGGGCAGCCCCGGATCAGGCCGGTCGCCGTGGCGGGCGTGGTGAACAGCGCCAGCAGCCGCTCCCGCGGTGGGAGGTCCTGGCGTTCGAGGACCCCTTCGAGGGTCAGCCCTGCTTCTTCGAGGTGCACGAGGTAGCCCACGACGAGGTCGTCCTTCGTCGGGAAATGGCTGTACAGGGTCCGCTTGGACACGGGCGCGGCCGCCGCGACCTGCTCCATACCCGTGGCCGTGATGCCCCGCGTCTCGAACAACGTCACCGCCGCCACGAGGATGCGCTCGCGCGCTGCCCTGCCCCGGCGACGAACCTCCGGCTCCTCACTCATGCCTTAAGTATACGCACGTGTGCACTTAGCGGCTGTCGGCGTGCTAGAGTCCCGCATGTAAACGGATCCGTGTACTTAAGTCGGGCGTGCCGGAGTCACGGCTGCCGGCCACCCACCGCATCAACGCATCAACGGAGAAGTCATGCCTGACGGTCTTCCGTCCGACCAGACCCTCATCGATCCGCCCTCAGGGCAGGGCACGGCCCACCCAGCCGATTCCGGCACGTCGGGACCGGGGATCCGACGACCTGGGCTCGTCCTGGCGCTGCTGGCGACGGCAACGTTTCTGGCCTCGCTCGACCTGCTGATCGTCAACGTCGCCCTCGACCCGATCGGGCGCGGGATCGGGACGCGCAATCTGTCGGACCTGAGCTGGATCCTCAACGGCTACGCCATCGTCTTCGCCGCCCTGCTGGTCCCCGCGGGCCGGCTGGCCGACCGCTACGGACGCAAGGGCGCCTTCATCCTCGGCCTCGGGCTGTTCGCCGCGGCCAGCCTGGGAGCGGCGCTGTCGGGGCAGTTGTGGCTCCTCGTCCTGTTCCGCATCGTCCAGGCCGCCGGCGCGGCAGTGCTCACCCCCGCCAGCCTCGGCCTGGTCCTCGCGACGGCCCCACCCGCGAAGGTCCAGACGTACGTGCGGATCTGGGCGGCCAGCGGGTCCCTCGCCGCAGCGGCCGGTCCCGCGGCCGGGGGTCTGCTGGCCGACGCGGCCTGGCAGTGGATCTTCCTCATCAACCTCCCCCTCTGCCTCGCCGCCATCGTCATGGCGATCCGGTTGATCCCCGACGTCCGCCACGACGTCGTCACCCGCATCCCCGACCTGGCCGGCGGGCTGCTGATCATCCTCGCCGTCGGAGCGCTCGCCGTCGGGCTGGTGAAGGCGCCCGACTGGGGCTGGGGCGCGGCCTCCACGCTCGGCAGCCTGGTCCTCGCCACGGTGGCGCTCGCCGCGTTCGTCGTCCGCTCGTCCCGCGCGCAGGCGCCGATCGTCGAACTCGGCCTCTTCCGGAACCTGGTGTTCTCCTCGGCGAACGTGGCGGTCGTGCTGTTCTACGCCTCGTTCGTCCTCCAACTGCTGGGCATCATCCAGTGGCTGGAGCAGCGGCAGGACTGGTCGGTGGTCAGGACGGGGTTCGCCGTGGCGCCCGGACCGGGCATGGTGTTCGTCGCCTCGCTGCTCGCCTCGCTCCTCGCCAGGCGGATGTCCGTCGGCCTCGTCGCCGCGATCGGTGCTGCCCTCTCCGCCGTCGGCATCGCCCTGATCACGCTCTCCACCGGCGGGCACGACGTCCACTACGCCTCCGGCGTCCTCCCCGGCTGGCTCATCGGGGGCTTCGGGATGGGCCTGGCCCTGCCCACCATGTTCTCCTCCGCGACCGGCGACCTCCCGCCGGACCAGGCGGCCACCGGCAGTGCCGTGGTCAACATGGCCAGTCAGATCGGCTCGGTCCTCGGTGTGAGCCTGCTCGTCATCTTCCTCGCCCTCCCCGGCTCCGACCCGCATCACGGCTACGCCGTCGCCTGGTGGACCTCCACCGCGCTCGCCCTCGCCAGCGGACTCGCGGCCCTCGGCCTCAACGCACGCCGGCACACCCCTTCGTGAGACGTGGGGCCGGCGGTTGCCGACCCGAAGGGAGACGACGCACGGGCGCCGCGTCGGGTGGATGGCACCCGGCGCGGCACCCGCCGACGTCACGTCATGTCATGTCACGTCGTGGCGCCCGTACTGCTGTGCATGTGCGCGGTCAGGAAGTCCTGCTCCTTCTCCTGGGTGAACGCGCTGTTCTTGACGAGGGCGAAGTCGACCGTGGTGGTCGCACCCTGCTTGACCTTGGCGATCTTCATCTGCGGGGTGTAGCCGTCCTCAGCGGCGATGACCTGGAGCGGGTCGAAGCCCTTGTCCAGCCAGAGCTGGTAATGGCCGTGGCCGTCGGTCTTCAGGGTGTACGTCGTAGGTCCGCACTTCCCGGTGCCGGCGGCGTACATGGTGCAGACCGCCACGGTGGCACCGCCGACCGGGGCACCGCTGCTGTCGGAGACGGTTCCGGTGATCTTGCCCCAGGTCTTGGGCGGGGTGACATCCATCGTCACGGCCACCGGCTGGGCGCTGCCGTACGGCGAGTCGGTGCCGACGACCAGCTCTCCCTTGTACGTGCCGGGCTGGGAGAGGGAGGCGGAGTCCGTGGTGACCTTCACGGTCACGGTCTGGCCGGGTGCCACGTCGAACCCGGTGGTCTCCTCCGACATCCAGCCCACGTCACCGCCGCACTGGTCGTATCCGGGAAGGTGCTCGACCACCGAGGTCGGACCGCCGGGACCGGACCCGCCGACCTTGTAGATGCCGCATGCCGCGCCGCCGCGGTAGCCGGCGTTGTTGGAGTTGGGCAGTTGCGTCCAGCTGTCGGTGTCGGGGTCGTAGGCGAAGCCCTCGTTGGTCACGGCGGTCCCGCCGTTGATCGCGCCGCCCATCACCTCGAGCTTGCCGTTCGCCGAGGTGGACGCCGCGCCCCAGGCGTCGACGGGCATGTCGGCCTTCGCGGTCCAGCCGCTCCCTCCGGGTGCGTAGGCGTAGGTGCTGGTCAGCGAGCTGCTGCCGTAACCGCCCGCGCACACCACCTCGGCGCTGACACCTCCGCAGGCCGCCCAGGCGACAGCGGTCGGGTAGTCAGGAGCCTTGGTCCAGGAGTCGCTGCCCGGGTCGTAGACGGAAACGGTGGACGTGGCGCTGCACGAGGAGCCGTTGGTGCAGCCGCCGATGACGTAGAGCTTGCCGTCGACCACCGCGCTGCCGGCCGCGGCGACACCGACGGGCAGGTCGGCCAGCCGCGTCCAGGCGTTGGTGTCGGGGTGGTAGGCGTAGGCGTGGGTGCTGCCGCCGCTGCCGTCGCCGAACCCGCCGGCGACGTAGAGCGTGTCGCCGATGAATCCCGCGGAGGACGCCTCCAGCCGCTCGGGCAGCCGTGCGATCGTGCTCCACGCCTGCGCCGCCGGGTCGTAGATGTAGGCGTCCTGGAGCGCGTAGCTGCCGTTGTAGCCGCCGGCCACGTAGACCTTCCCGTTGTGGCTGGCCACGATGCCGTCCTGCAGCGGCTCCGGGTAGTCCGCGACGCTGGTCCACGGTCCCGCTGCCGGGGCCGCCGACGGGCGCAGCACCGGTCCCGCGGTGGGCGCCGCGGTCGTGCGGGACGCCGCGCCGAGGCTGGTCGTGGTCCTGGTGACCATGGCCGGTGCACCTGAGGGGGTGGCGGCCTCAGGTCCGGTGTCCATCGCGGTGTACCCCGCGTCCTCCTCACCGAGACTCACGTGCACCGGTGCGGTGCCGTCGTTGCCGAATGTCACGGACTTCGACGCGGCCGCGCCGAGCACCTGGCTCGTCGAGAGGCTCTGCGAGGAGACGGTGAGATGGCCGGCGTCGAGCGTGAAGTCCTTGCGCACGACGGAATCGGCCGGCACGTCGACGCTCGCCTTGGCCGGCGTGTACTTGCCGTCGGTGACGGTGAAGCCGGTGCTGCCGGTGTGCGAGCTGAACAGCCAGTAGTAACCGTCGTCCAGACCGGTGTCGTCCGGGGTGGCGGTCGTCACGCCGGACTGCGCGTCATTGGCGTCACTGGCGACCTTCGCCCCCACCAGCGGGGCACCGGTGTTGGTGTCGGTCACCTTGCCGGCCACCAGCCCGCCGGCCTGCGGAGCGCAGGCGCGGCTGCCGACGAGCACGTTGTCGACGTTCCAACTCCGGCTCCAGAAGCCGATGTAGTGGAAGCGCACGCGCACGTCGGACTGTCCGGCCGCCTGCGGGATGGGGACGTCGACGTGGTCGATGACGCCGCGGCCGGGCGCGGGCGTCCAGACGTTGGACCAGGTCGTGCCGCCGTCCAGGCTGAGGTCGATCGTGGCGGACGAGCCGTCGGGGAAGTAGATGTACTCGGTGTCGAAGCCGATCTCGGGCTTGTCCTTGCCGGTCAGGTCGATCACCGGGGAGACCAGCGAGGTGTCCTGGTGGCCGCCCTCGCCGTAGCCCTCGGAGTTGACGTTGGCGAAGTACTCGTCGCCGCCGGGGGGCGTCAGCCAGCTGCCGGGGTTGTCGAAGCTCCAGGTCTGGCCGTTCCCGACGGCGTCGGTGATGGTCCAGCCGTCCTGCGGGGTCTTGCCGGACCAGCCGGTGAACGCCTCGGTGGTGCCGTCCTCCTGGTAGGCGTAGCCGGTGGCGGTGCAGGTGCTCGTGTCGACCTTGAGCGCGATGTCCTGCGACACGTCGGAGTCGGCCAGGCTCACCGTGGCGTCGGTGCCGGTGTAGCCGGTCAGGTCGGCGGAGGACGCGTGCAGCTTGTAGCTGTTGCCCGCGGGCAGGCTCACCGAGTAGTGGCCGGTGTAGGGGTCGGAGTAGACGGGACCGTTGGGGTAGCCGTCGATCGTGATCTTCGCCCGCAT
>WRCZ01000043.1 GCA_009783685.1 Actinomycetes bacterium | reverse complement strand
GCGGTGCTCGAAGTGCGTACGGGTGGTGGCAAGGGCCCGGGCGACAGAGGCGACGTCCAGTTCGGGGTGCGCTTCCAGGTGGTCCCGCAGGCGGGCGGCCTGCCCGCGCAGGGCCTCGGGCGTCCGCCCGGACAGCACCCACGGCACCAGCCCGCCACCGGCAGCGACCGCCGGCTCCACATCCCCGCCGCCCTCTTCTTCCCCGGCGTCCTCCCCGACTTCCTCGCCGGCGTCCTCTGCCGCCGGCCACTCCTCCAGGACGACGTGCACGTTCGTGCCGCCCATGCCGAAGGCGCTGACGCCGGCGAGCAGCGGCCGCTGCGGGTCCGGCCAGTCGCCGTGCGCCGTGCGCACCCGCAGGTTGAGGCCGTCGAGGTCGATGCGGGGGTTGGGGGCCACGAAGTTGCGGCTGGGCGGCAGCTGGCGGTGGCGCAGGCTGAGCGCGGTCTTGAGCAGGCCGGCGACGCCCGCGGCGCCTTCCAGATGGCCGATGTTGGTCTTCACCGAGCCGACCAGCAGGGGGGTGTCGGCGGGCCGGGCCGCCCCGTAGAAGCCACCGAGCGCGGTCGCCTCGATCGGGTCGCCGACCGCGGTGCCGGTGCCGTGCAGTTCGACGTACTGGACGTCGCCGGGCCGCACGCCCGCCTGGGCGCAGGCGCGTTCGAGCACGTCGGACTGGGCCTGGGCGCTGGGGACGGTGAGTCCGGGCGTGGCACCGTCGTTGTTGACGGCGCTGCCACGGATCACGCAGTAGACGGAGTCGCCGTCGGCGACCGCGGCGGCGAGCGGCTTGAGGACGAGGACGGCGGCGCCCTCGCCGGGCACGTAGCCGTTGGCGCGGGCGTCGAAGGTGTAGCACTCGCCGTCCGGGGACAGGCCGCCGAACGCGGCGGCCTCGGCGGACCGGTCGGCGGAGAAGTTGAGGTTCACGCCGCCGACCAGGGCGAGCGTCGACTCGCCCGCCCGCATGCTCTGGCACGCCAGGTGCACGGCGAGCAGCGACGACGACTGGGCCGCGTCGACCGTCAGGCTCGGCCCGTGCAGGCCCAGGGCGTACGAGACGCGGTTGGCGATGACGCCGCGGCTGGTGCCCGGCAGGGTGTGGTGGCCGGCCGAGCCGGGGCCGCGGGCGTGCAGCAGGTTCGCGTAGTCGCTCCAGATGGAGCCGACGAACACGCCGGTGCGGCTGCCGTGCAGCTCGGCCGGCACGATCGCGGCGTCCTCCAGCGCGGCCCAGCTCAGCTCCAGCATGAGCCGCTGCTGGGGGTCCATCTCGACCGCCTCGCGCGGCGAGATGCCGAAGAAGGCCGGGTCGAACGCGGCCACGTCGTCGAGGAAGCCGGCGCGCCGGACACCGTCGCCGGCCCGGTCGGGCCGCTCGGTGACCCCGCTCGCGCCCTGCGCGAGCAGCTGCCAGAAGGCTTCCGGACCGTCCGCCGCGGGAAGCCGGCAGGCCACGCCGACCACCGCGAACGACGCAGGGGAAACTTGGGTGTCGGAGACCGCGGAGTCGAACTCGCTCGGCATTTTCTTCGTGACCCTTCCTGTCCCGTACTGTCCCGTTCTGTTCCGCTCCCGTGTGCCGCGATGTGCCGGACTGCCCGGGAGCGCACCGTTCCGGGCGGGCGCAGACCTCGCCTGATGCCGCTCAGACTCACCCCGGTCACTAACCGCAGCCTTGGAGCCGTCTAAAGCCCCCGGTGCGGCCGGAACCCCTGCGACCAGCGGCGTTACGCACGCTGTAGGGCGCCTTAAGAGGCCGCCGTGACAGTGGGCGACGCACGGCGGAGGGCCGTGCAAAGGAACCTGACCGCGGCCAGGGAGCAGCGCGCGCCAGCGCGGACTTGGTAGTCGGTACGAGCCCAGCGAAGGGGCCCCTCATGAACCCTGATTTCGACGTCGTGGTCATCGGCGGCGGTCCCGCCGGATCGACCGTGGCCACCTATCTCGCCAAGGCCGGCATGTCGGTCGCGGTGTGCGAGAGCGAGCTCTTCCCGCGCGAGCACGTCGGGGAGTCGATGGTCCCGGCCGTCACGCCGGTGCTGGTGGAGATGGGCGTGATGGACGCGGTCGACGCCGCGGGCTTCCCGAAGAAGTACGGCGCGGCCTGGACCTCCGCGGAGTCGCGGAACGTGCCGCACAACGGCTTCACCGGTCTCGACCACGACTTCCGCGCCGCGGAGGTGATGTTCGTCGAGCGCGACCAGCCGGGCGTGGACCGCGACTACACGTACCACGTGGACCGGGCGAAGTTCGACCTGATCCTGCTCAAGCACGCGCAGACGCAGGGCGCCTCGGTGTTCAGCGGGGTGCGGGTGCTCGGCGTGGACTTCGACTCCGACCCGGACCTGGTCACCGTCAACTGCCGTATGGGGCCGAAGCAGTTCGGGCTGACCGCGCGGATGGTCGTGGACGCCTCCGGGCGGCAGACCACGCTCGGCCGCCAGAAGCGGCTGAAGGTCCCGGACCCGGTCTTCAACCAGTACGCGGTGCACACCTGGTTCGAGCACCTGGACCGCTCGAAGATCGCCGTCGAGCCGGACAAGACCGACTACATCTACGTGCACTTCCTGCCCGTCGAGGACAGCTGGGTGTGGCAGATCCCGATCACCGACACGATCACCAGCATCGGCGTGGTCACCCAGAAGCGCCGCTTCCAGGAGGCCGGTTCGGACCGCGAGAAGTTCTTCTGGGACATGGTCGGCAGCCGCGAGGACCTGGAGACGGCGCTGCGCGCGTCCACCCAGCTCCGGCCGTTCAAGACCGAGGGCGACTACAGCTACACGATGTCGGAGATCTGCGGCGACCGCTTCGTGCTGATCGGCGACGCCGCCCGCTTCGTCGACCCGATCTTCTCCAGTGGCACCAGCGTGGCCCTCAACAGCGCCCGCCTGGCCGCCAAGGACATCATCGCCGCCCACGAGGCGGGGGACTTCTCCAAGAAGCGCTTCGAGACCTTCGAGGGCAAGATCCGCACCGCGATGAAGAACTGGTACGAGTTCATCTCCATCTACTACCGGCTGAACATCCTGTTCACCGCGTTCGTCCAGGACCCGCGCTACCGGCTGCACGTGCTGAAGATGCTGCAGGGCGACTTCTACGACGGCGACGCCGCGCCGACCCTGGAGGCCATGCGCGAGATGGTCACCGCGGTGGAGAACGACCCCGAGCACCTCTGGCACCCCTACCTCGGCAACCTGCGGGCCACCCCGGACCGGGTCGCGGCTCCCGCGGAGGACGACGGCCCCGCCGGGGCCGACGCCCTGGCCGAGCCGGTCGGCGCCGCCGAGACCCACTGATCGGCGGGAGGCCGACATGAAGACCCAGAACCTGTACATCCGCTCCCTCGGCGTCTCCCTGCCGTCCGAACGGGTCACCCTCGCCGAGGCGTTCGAGGCCGGCTACTGCCGTCCCGTGGAGTTCCCCGGCAGCGACCTGGTGGGCGTGCCGGTCGCCCCCGGCACCCCCGGCGTGGCGATGGCCGCCGAGGCCGGGCGCCAGGCGCTGGACCTGGCCGGGATCGCGCCCGAGCGGCTCGACCTCGTCATCCACGCCACGATGTTCCGCGAGGGACCGGAGGAGTGGGCGCCGGTCGGCTACGTCCAGCGCGAGCTGGGCTGCACCCACATCCCCGGCTTCGAGGTCAACCAGGGCTGCAACGGCACCCTGGCCGGTATGGAACTCGCCGCTGGCTGGCTGGCGTTGGACCCCGAGCACGCGCACGCCCTGGTGACCACCGGTTTGCAGGCCGACTCGCCGCGGCTGGACCGGTGGCACAGCCCCGGCTTCGGCATGGCCCTCGGCGACGGCGGCTCCGCGGTACTGCTCGGCAAGGACGAGGGCATCGTCCGCGTCGACTCGATGAACTCCATGACCTACCCGGACCTGGAAGGCATGCACCGCGGCAACCTGCCGCTCGCCGACCAGAGCGTCCCGGCCCTGCGCAAGGTCGACGTGCCCGCGCTGGCACGGGACTTCGCGATCGCCCGGCGCTACAACCAGTTCGACTTCCACCGCATCTTCACGATGATGTACACCGAGATCACCGCGCGTTCGCTGAAGGATGCCGGCGCCGCCATCGAGGACGTCGAGCGGGTGATCTTCACCAACGCCGGCGCCGAGATCATCCAGGCCGACCTGCTGCAGCCGCTCGACCTGCCGCTGTCCAAGGCCACCTGGGACTTCGGCCGGACCATCGGCCACGTCGGCGCGAGCGACCAGGTCCTCTCCCTGGACCACCTGCTGCGCAGCGGGCAGCTCGCCGCCGGCGACCGGGTCATGCTGGTCGGCGGCACCCAGGGCTACAACGTGTCGTGCGCCGTGCTGACGGTGACCGAGGCGGGCGCGGCCCTGCGCGACGGCACCCCCGCCGCGGGGCCCGCGGAGGGGAACGCCTCGTGAAGGTCCTCCTCGTCCCCTGGTCCCAGCCCACGTTCTACTACCAGATGGTGCCGCTGGCCTGGGCGTTCCGGGCCGCCGGCGCCGACGTACGGGTCGCCGGGCAGCCGCAGGTCGCGGCCGCCGTCAAGAACTCCGGCCTGACCGTCACGCAGGTCGGCGACGGCTACGACTACCTGCCCGCCTTCCAGCGGATCGCCGACGACATCGCCCGCCACAACCGCGCGCACCCCGACCGCAGGACCAGCCTGGAGCAGAAGGCCGCGCCCAGCCCGGAGATGCGGCGCAAGGTGCTGGAGCAGAAGTTCGAGCCGTTCGTGGAGACCGCGGTGGTCATGGCCGGCGAGCTCGTCGAGCTGGCCGCGTCCTGGGGCCCGGACCTGGTCGTCACCAACCCGTTCGTGCTGGCCGCCCCGCTGGCCGCGCACGCCGCGGGCGCCCGCCTGGTCCACCACCTCACCGGGCCCGCGGTGGAACGGCAGATGGGCTTCTTCCCCGGCAGCGGCGCGGCGCCCGAGCTGTGGACGAGCAAGCTGGTGGAGCTGTACGGGCGGCACGGCGTGCCGGTCCGCCCGGAGTACGCGGCGGCCACCGTCGACCCCTGCCCGGAGAGCCTGCAGTACCCCGGGACGCCGGACCGGCTGCCGATCCGCTTCGTGCCGTACAACGGCCCCGGGGACGCGCCGCTGTGGCTGTCCCGGCCGCCCGCGCGGCGCCGGGTGTGCGTGACGTGGGGGACCACCACCACGCAGCTCGGCGGCGAGGGCACCTTCCTCGTGCCGGACATCCTGGCCGCGCTCGCCGATCTCGACGTCGAGGTGGTGCTGGCGATCAAGGGCTCGGACCGGGCCCTGCTCGGCGACATCCCGGCGAACGTCCGCGTCGTGGAGGAGCTGCCGCTGCACCTGCTGCTGCCCAGCTGCGACGCCGTCGTCCACCAGGGCGGCACCGGCACCATGCTGACCGCCGCGTCCTACGGCGTCCCGCAGGTCCTCATCGCCGGCATGCTCGACCAGGTCGCGACCGCCACCCGGCTGTCCGCGCACGGCGCCGGGCTCTCCGTCGACCCCGAGGGGTTCAGCGGCACGGCGCTCGCCGAGGCGGTCACCCGGGCCCTGGAGGACCCTGCCGTGCGCGGCGCGGCCCGCGCGCTGCGGCGGGAGATCCAGGAGCAGCCGTCGCCCGCCGAGGTGGCGGAACGGCTCGGCGCCCCGGCGCCGGTGCCCGCCTGACCGGTCGCCGTCGAGGAGTCCGAGAAGTCCGAGGAGTCCGAGGAGTCCCCAGAGGAGGAAGAACGTGCGCGTCCTGATCACCCCGATGGCCTGGCCCACGCACTACTACCAGATGGTGGGCCTGGCCTGGGCGCTGCGCGCCGCCGGACACGACGTCCGGGTGGCCGGGCAGCCGCCGCTGGCCGACGCCGTCACCGGCACCGGCATCATCGCGGTGACGGCGGGCGGCGGCTACGACATCATCGCCGGCATCGCCGATGCCGTGCGGGTACGCGACGAGCTGGCCCGGGACCTGAACGTCACGGGGCCCGGCCAGTTCCCGCCGGAGGTGCTGCGGCGGCTGCTGGACCTGCGGATGGTGCCGCACGTGCGGACCGCCCAGGACATGGCGGAGGACCTGGTGTCCTTCGCCGTGGCCTGGCGGCCCGACCTCGTGGTCACCGACCCGCTGGTGTACGCCGCCCCGCTTGCCGCGGCCGCGGTCGGCGCCCCCGTGGTCCGCCACCTGTGGGGCCCCGACATGTCCCGCAAGGTGGGGCTGCCCGGCAACGGCGTCAGCGTCGAGCAGGACCACCGGGCGGCCTGGCCGGAGGAGATGGCCGAGCTCTACGCCCGCTACGGTGTCGAGCCGCCCGCCGACCTCGCCGTCCGCACCCTGGACACGTGTCCGGAGTCCCTGCAACTGCCGGGCGTCCCGAACCGCGTGGCGATGCGCTACACCTCGTACAACGGCGCCGCGGTGGCGCCGTCATGGCTGCTGGAACCGGCCGAGCGGCCCCGGATCTGCGTCACCTGGGGCTCGCTGACCACCACCATGAAGGGCGAGGAGGCGTTCCTCGTGCCGCAGATCGTCCGGGCGCTGGCCGGTCTCGACGTCGAGGTGATCCTCGCGCTGCGGGCCGCCGACCGGGCACGGCTGGGCGAACTGCCGCCGCACATGCGGGCGTTGGAGGGCATGCCGCTGGACCTGATCCTGCCGACCTGCTCGGCGATCATGCACCAGTCCGGTGCCGGAAGCACCCTGACCGCGGCCCTGCACGGCGTCCCGCAGATCACCGTCCCGCAGATCGCCGACCAGGGCCTGGTCAGCGAGCGGCTCGCGGGCACCGGCGCAGGCATCTCGCTGGACGGCGACCGGCTGGAGGAAGAGACCGTACGGCGCGCGGTGACCGAGGTGCTGGACACCCCCGGTCCCGCGGAGGCGGCCCGCCGGCTGCGCGCGGAGATGCTGGAGCAGCCCGCGCCGTCGGCGATCGTTGCGGACCTGGAGGCGCTCGCCGGCTGACCCCCACCGGCAGCGCCCCCGCACGGCTGTGGCCCCGACTCTCAGGAGTCGGGGCCACAGCCGTTGCGCGGGGCGGCGGGCGCGGTCAGCGGCGAGTACCGGCCAGCCGCCGGCGCAGGCCCAGGCCGCGCAGCGCGAGGCCCAGCAGCGCCGGCTGGGCGCCGCGCACCCCGCGCGAGCGCAGCAGCGCCCGCGTCGTCCACAGCTGCACCTCGGCCACGTGGTGCGGGGCGCCGTGCACGTCGTCGAACTCGGCCACCTCCAGCCGGCGCACGCCCTCGCGCAGCAGCCGCAGGTCCGAGGACGGGATGATCTCGTCCCGCGAACTCGCCACGTACGCCACCGGGATGTCCAGCGAGGCGAGCTGGTCGCGGGTCAGCGCCCAGCCCTCCAGCGCGCCGTCCGCGATCGCGTCCGGGGTGGTGCCGGTCATGTGCGCGAGGGTGTCCGCGGTGACCCGCGGTATCGCGCGCCGCCAGTCCGGGTCGGTGAAGAACTCCCCGACCGGGGCGCCGACCGTGACGACCCCGCGGATCCGCGGGTCGTCCACCGCGCACCGCAGCGCCAGGTGGCCGCTGAAGCTCAGCGCGGTCGCGTGGGTGCGGCTGACGTCCGCCCGGTCGGCGACCGCGTCCAGCAGCCCGGACACCATCCGCCAGCTCTCCGCGTCGTACCGCAGCCCGTTCTCGCCCGCGCCGGGCAACTCGGCGATCAGGCCCGCCATGCCGAGCCGGCGCAGGTGCGCGAGCATCGGCGCCCACTGCTCCTTGACCGAGACGATGCCGCCCATCACCAGCAGCAGCGGCTTGGGGTCGGTCGACGACAGGCCGCCGGCCCAGCAGCGGACCCGGCCCTCCTTCAACTCGACCTCCAGCGGCTCGATGTCCAGGCCCTGGTCGGTGCGCCAGCGGTCCATCGCCGCCACGCAGCGCTCCAGCGCCTCGGCGCGGGCCGGACCGTCGACGTAGGGGAACCGGGCCATCGCGTAGTGCTTGACGGCCGCGAGGTCGTCGCCCTGCCGCTCCAGCGCCCGCGCCGCACCGCTCCACTCGCCGACCCACGAACCGGGCCCGCTGCCCTCGTCGTGGCCGATCCGGTCCAGCAACTGCCGGTAGTCCGCGATGCGTTGCCCGCGGGCGTGCACCGCCACGTACTCCTTCAGCTCCGTCAGGTCGTTCATGCCGCGTCTCCCGTCGTGAAGCTCTCCAGCGCGTCCTTGATCTCCGCCAGCACGTCGGCGGCCTCCGCGCCGTCGATGACCCGGTGGTCGAAGGTCAGGTTCAGCCGCATCACCGGTGCCACGGCGAGGGCGCCGTCCCTGACCACCGGGCGGTCCACGGTCCTGCCGAGGCCCAGCGTGATTGTGGTGCCGCCGACGGAGAAGAAGCCGTCCACCGGGCGGTGGCCGAGCGAGGTCACCGCGAAGGTGCCGACCGTCACATGGCGCCGGGCCAGCGGCCGTACGCCCAGCCGGAACGCCAACTGGCCGAGCGGCCACGGCAGTCGCTGCAGCATCCGGGCGGGGGCGAACTCCGGCATGGTCTCCGGGTCGCCGGTCCTGAAGCGGTCCACCCCGGACTGGACGGCGTCCAGGCCGGCCTGCTGGAGGTCCGGCAGCACCGCGGAGCGCACCACGCGCCGGCCGCCCACCGTCGTGTCGAAGGTGATCTTGCCGTTCGCCGACGGGTAGCGGGCCACCACCGGCCGGATGCGGCCGCGGATCGCCGCGTTCGCCTCCGGGTGCGCGGCGAGGACCCGGGCGGCGGCGTGCAGGACGTAGGAGATCGTCGAGTAGCGCGTGCCGCGCGCGCGGGCCTCGGCGCGGTGTTCCCGCACCCGCGACATGTCCACCTCGGTGTCGAGGAAGACCGGCGCGATCGTGCGGATCTCCTCCAGGAAGCGCAGGGTGGGCCGGCGCTCGGGCGCGACGGGCGTGACGCCGGCGGCACCGGCCGGCCGGCCGGAGCGCGCGCCGTCCGGGCCCGACGTCCCCGTGGCGGTGCCGTCGGTGCCGGCCGCGGCGTGCTGCGTCTCGGTGCTCATGCCGCCACCGCCAGCGCGTAGATGTCCCGCAGGGTCGCCGCCTCCAGCACCTGGGCGAACGGCAGGGTGCGTCCGGTGCGCTGCTCCAGCAGCGTCAGCAGGCTGAGCAGGTGCACCGAGTCCCAGCCGTCGACCTCGTCCAGGGTCCGGCCGATGTCCTCCTCGGCCACCGGCAGGCCCATGGCGTCGCGCAGCAGGGCGATGAAGTCCTCGGTCGTGTTCACGGGCGCTCTCCCAGGAGATCGGTCAGGGTGATGTGGGCGGGGGGATCGGGGATCCGCGCCAGGTCGTGGCGGAAGGTCGTCGCCCCGGCGTCCTGGGACAGCGGGGCGAAGCCGTTGCGCGGATAGAAGTCGGCGACCTTGCCGTTCTTCGCGGTAGGCCGGTACCGGCCGACGACCTGCCGGGCCCCGGAGGACCTGGCGTGCCGCAGCACGGCGGCGAGCGTGGCCTGCTCGATGCCGCGGGAGAACACCCGGCAGCTCAGCAGGAAGTTGTCCAGGTGCAGGTCGGCGCCCGCCCGGTGCGCGAACACCGCGCCGACCAGGCCGTTGTCGCCGAATCTGTCGGCGCTGTTCACCGCGAGCACCAGCGTGTCCGGGTCCTCGGCGAGCTCCTGCACCTTGCCGGGCTGGAGCCGTTCGGTGGTGAGGTTGAACTGTGAGGTGCGCAGGGTCAGTTGGGAGATCCGGGCGAGCTGGTCCGGCCCGGCGGGGGCCAGCCGCACCTGGACGTCGAGCTGCCCGAGGTACTCCTCCAGCGAGGCGAAGCTGTCCAGGAAGTCCTTGCGGACCAGCTCCTCCCGGTACTTCACCACCCGGCTGCGGTCCTCCGCGGTGAGCACCCGGGTGTCGAACCAGCCGTCCCGCAGCAGCCGTTCGACGTGCAGCGCGGGCTCCGAGTCGACCTGGACGACCGCGACGCCCGGCAGCTCGCCCCGGACCAGGCCGCACTCGAAGGGGCTGTCGTCGACGAACACGAACGCGTCCACGCCCAGGTTGAGCGCGGCCGCCAGCTCGGTCAGGTTGTCGTGCTTGGGGCGCCAGTTGGCCACGATCCGCACGAAGTCGTCCTCGGCCAGCGGCATGTCGGGGCGCGCGCGGAACGCGCCCGCCACCGCCTCCGCGTCGTTCTTGCTCACGACCGCCAGCAGCACGCCCTGGCTGCCCAGTTGCCCGACGACCCGCTGGAACGCCGCGAACGCCTCCCCGCGGTAGCCGCCGCCCACCTCGACGCCCTCGGCGCCGTCCTCGCCCAGCACGCCGCCCCACAGGGTGTCGTCCAGGTCGAGTGCCAGCACCTTCTTCGTCGCCCCGGTGACCTGGCGGGCCAGATGGCCGACCTCGCGGGCGTAGCGGGACAGCAGCCCGGGGGACAGGTGCACCTTGGCGTAGGTGTCCAGCCGCGGGTCCTCCGCCGCGACGCCCTCGGCGAGCAGCGGGCCGAGGTCCAGCACGACGACCGACGGGTGCTCCTCGGCGAGCCGCAGCAGCGCCGCGTTGGCCTCGTGCCACAGCGCGCCGAGCTGCGCGCGGGAGCGGTGGTCGACCAGCTGCGCGGTGAAACGCCGGGTCAGCGGCAGGGTGTTGAGCACCAGCGTGCCGCGCGCCCGGCCGCCGAACCGCGCCGCGAGACCGGAGACCAGCGCCAGCTTCTCCCGCAGTGCCTTCTCCACGTCGGCCGGCCGCCACGGCGCCGCCACCTCGTCGAAGACCACCGCGGGGTCCAGGACGCACAGGACCAGGTCCGGGTCCGCCGCGTACAGGGCGCTGTCCGGGTCGGCGAGGTCGGCGACCCAGCCGTCGAAGTCGGCCACGGTGACCCGGCCGAGCAGGCCGTGCCGGGCCAGTTGCCCGGTCAGCGGGGCGACCAGGGGCGCGAGCGTGCCGTGCCCGGTGACCGCCACGGACACCGTCGGCGTCGCCGGGTGCAGCCGCAGCACCTCGTCCGGGTCGGTGCGGCTCAACAGCCTTCCCGCGGCGGCGAGTTCCTCGTCGCCGAGATCGGCCAGCAGCGGCCGGACCTCCGGGTAGCGGGCGGCCAGCAGCCCGCCGCGGTGCAGCGCGGCGATCATCGCGGGGGTGCCGTCCGCGGTGGCCGCCGTCCGGCGGCCCCTCACGGCTTCTCCAGGGCGAAGGCCGCCTTGATCCACTTGCTGGACTCCACCGCGACCGCGGCGGCGCGGTCGCCCGCGGCCATCCGCGGCAGCGCGGCCTCGATCTGGAAGAACGGCAGCGCGTTGCCGGTGTTGCCGATGTCCGCCACCAGCGACACCTCCTGCGCCTGCGGTGCGGACAGGCCCTCGGTGATCCGCGCGGTCATCCGCCCGGAGAGCTGCGGCGGCAGCAGGTACTCCACCTCGTCGTTCTTCCAGTCCAGGACGGCCAGCAGCTCCTCGTACGCCTCGGCCGCCAGCAGCGGCACCGACGTCTCGATGGCCTTGTAGTCCTCCACCACCGGCGGCCGGTCCGCGTTCCGGTCCGCGCGCCCGAACCACTCGACGACCTGGCCGGGCTGCCGGCCGCGGCCCACGAGCTCCACGAAGACGTGCCGCAGCACCGCGGACCCGGGCCCCGGCTCGGTGCTCAGCACCACCGCGCCGGCGCCGTCGCCGAACAGCACGCCGTTGATCTGCTCCGCCGGCGCCAGCGACGACACGTCCATCGTGACGTCGAAGTGCTTGGCGCAGGTCTCGCCGCCCAGCACCAGCGCCGTGCGGCGGGTGCCGGAACGCAGCATCTGGCAGGCGACGTCGAGCGCCTGCATGGCGCCGGTGCAGCCGGACTGGAGCTGGTACGACGGGACCCCGTCGATGTTCAGCCGGTCGGCGATCACGTTGACGGTGGCGGGCATCAGCAGGTCCGGCGAGGACGTGCCCATCACCACGACGTCGACGTCCTCGGGCCCGATGCCGGCCGCCTCCAGCGCGCGGCGGCCCGCGGTCTCGCCGAGGTCCGCCAGCGTGTGCCGGATCTCGCCGGAGTCCAGGTCGACGGCGAAGTGGCGCCGGCGGGTGCCGACGAACGCGTCGATCCACTGCTCCCACGCCGAGGGCATGCCGAAGCGTTCGGTCAGCGTGGCGTTGTCGACGGCCGGTCCCGGGAGAGCGGTTCCGGCCGAACGGACATGGATGTCGGGGGCGTCCATTCCAGGGCCTTCCATTGGCGGCGGTTGACGTCGGTCTGCGGCATCGATGACTTGGCGGCCGTGGGGGCCGCGGGAGCCGTGAGAGCTCCGCGGGCCGTGACGGCCGTGATGACGCCGGCGGCCGCACGGCGGTCGGGGCGCGGATCGTCGTCATGCTGGGCCGCCGGGCTAAAGCAGGGCTTGCGCCCGTCCGCAGCGCGCCCGCGCCCGTCCGAAGCCCGCCCGCGCCCGCGCAGGGCGGTGCCGAACTCCCGCTAGCGCAGGCTTAGTCCGGCTTCAGGGCGCTGCCGAGCATGGAGGGGACATCCGCACAGCGATCTGGAGATGAGACGGTGACGACCGGTCTGGAAGACACCCCGCAGCAGACGACCGACGAGATCGACCAGCGGGCGCGCGACGTCGGCGCCGACGCGCAGCGCGAGCAGGAGGATCCCAGCCCGCTCGACCCCCGCGCCCTGGCCCTGGCCGCCGCCGCGGCGGCCGGCGTCTACACCCCGGGCGGCGGCGAGCAGGAGCAGGCCGCGGCGCTCGACCGGTGCGTCATCGTCACCGGGCTGACCGAGAAGATCGAGAAGCTCGTGGTGCACGACGGCGGCACGCCCGGCACGGGCACCTCCGTGGAGTACACGGACGCCTTCTTCGACGCCGACGGCAACCGCGTGGCCACCGTCCAGGGCAGCTCCATCGTGCTCACCATGGCCCCGCACATGTGGCAGTACCACCAGAGCCGCGCGCAGTTCGACGACGGCGCCTTCGAGGCGCAGGGCGTGCTGGACTGCACCGCCATGCTGCGCGGCGGCACCCAGCTGTTCCGGCTCACCGGCACCGAGGGCCGCTACGCGGGCAAGGTCGGCTTCATGACCCTCGCCATCGAGGACCCCACCCAGAAGCCGCCGCACTACGCGACGTCGTTCGTGCTCTGCTGACCGTCCCCGTTCCCGTCCCCGTCCGCGCCCACGTACCGGCACCCGTGACCGCTCCCCGAGCCTGAACCCCGTCCCCGTCCCCGTCCCCGCCCGAGCCCCACGGCCGCACGGTCGCGGGGCTCGGGCGCGCGTGCCGCGGGCTCACGCCCGGACGGCCACCGACCGGTCCATCGCCACGTCTTCCGACGTGCGGAACCGCCGGTCGAGCAGGGTGTACAGCGGGCCGGTGGTGGCGGTGGCCACCAGGGCCATGATCACCAGCGCCAGGAACATCTCCGGGGTCAGGATGCCGGCCGTGAACCCGGCCTGGAGCACGACCAGTTCGGTCAGCCCGCGGGTGTTCATCAGCACACCGATCTGCAGGCCCACCAGGCGGGACTCGCCGCCGAGCCGGCAGCCGAGGTAGCTGCCGAACAGCTTCGCGCAGATCCCGAGCACCGTGGCCAGCACGGTGGCCGTCCACGGCATCGCGCCGAGCTGCTTGGCGAACACCATGACGCCGGTGACCACGAAGAAGATCGGCACCAGGACGGTGCCGACCCGGGTGATCCGGCCGATCACCTGTCCCCACGGCGCGCGCGCCTCGTCGGCCGGCAGCGCGGCGCCGACCAGCAGCGCGCCGATCACCTCGCTCAGCCCCCAGCGCTGCAGCAGCCACGAGGCGGTCAGGCCGACCACCGCGAGCGCGACGGCGGCGACCCACGGGACGCGGCCGACCAGCAGCGAGGCCACCCGGGTGCGCAACGCGCGCATCAGCACCAGCGCGCCGGCGAGACCGATCAGCAGCGACTTCCCGCGGTCGAGGCAGCCGCTGGTGTTGCCGGCGGCCAGGCTGATCGCCAGCGAGAGCAGCAGCCAGCCGATCCCGTCGATGACGGCCGCGGAGGCCATCGACAGCCGCCCGGCCCGCGTGTACGTGAGGGAGCGGTCGGACAGGATCCTGGCCAGCACCGGGATCGCGGTGATGGACAGGGATACGCCGATCATGAGGATGAAGGAGGCGGTGGAGGCGTCGCCGCGCAGCGCGGCGTCACCGTTCCACAGCACCCAGCCGGCCAGCCCGACGCCGGCCGCGAGCGGTGGGACCAGCGCGCCGAAGGTCACCCAGCCCACCGTGCGGCGGGTGGCCCAGCCGCCGCCGGTCCGCATCTCCCGCACCGCTCCCATGATGAACAGGACCAGGCCGATGTGGGCGAGTTGGCGGACGGCGGCGAAGATGTCGGTGGGCAGCAGGTCGTCGAGCAGGCGGTGGCCGCCGATGCCGACCACCACGGGGCCGACCACCAGCCCGGCGGCCACCTCGCCCACCACTCTCGGCTGGCCGGTCACCCGGGCCAGCAGCCGTCCCACCAGGACGATGAGGTAGATCGCGAGCAGCACCAGGACGAAGTGCCCGGTGCGCGTCGCGGAATCAAGGACGTGGAACAACGCATTCATGGACATCGATTCCGCCGGCCGCACTCCAGGTGCGCACCGGCATAGTGAGAGTTCGGTTCGTGCCCTGGACGGATCAGCCGGAGAATAGGGAGCGGAAGGCCGCCGGAATAACCCCTAAAAGGCTTCGGGAAAGGGTTGTCGGCCGCCGGGAAGGGGATCAGGCCCGACGTGCCGGGAACGCTTAGGGGTTGTTAGGGGGGCACGGCCCTGTGGCAGTCTTCAGGGCGAGTGAGCACCCCCGGGAATGCGTGGAACGCCCGGCCGCACCGGCGGCGGGGCGGACCGCATCACGATCATGGCGGCCGGTCAACGGGCCGGCCGTGCGGGCGCCCGGCGAGGAACTCAGGGGTCGGACGGGGAAGGGATGAGCGAATGGCATCGTCTTCGGGCGGGGAGGACCAGTGGCTGCGGGTCTTCCATCCGCGCCCGGACCGTGAATTGCGCCTGGTGTGCTTTCCGCACGCCGGTGGATCGGCCACCTATTACTTTCCGCTGTCGCAGTCGCTCGATCCGCGGTTCGAGGTGGCGGCCGTGCAGTATCCGGGCCGCCAGGACCGTCGGCGCGAGCCGCTGGTGGACAGCGTGCCCGAACTCGCCGACCGGATCGCCGACGTCCTGGAGGGGCTGCACGGCGAGCGGTTCGCGTTCTTCGGCCACAGCATGGGCGCGGTGCTGTCCTTCGAGGTGGCCTGCCGGCTGCGCGAGCGCGGCGCCACCGGGCCGCTGCGGCTGATCGTCTCCGGGCGGCGCGCGCCGTCGATCTTCCGCGAGGGATGGGTGCACCTGCGCGACGACGCCGGTCTGGTCGCGGAGCTGAAGAAGGTCGGCGGGACCGACGAGCGGCTGCTCGCCGACCCCGAACTGCTGGCCACCGTGCTGCCGGTGACCCGCAACGACTACCGGGCGGTGGAGACCTACCGGTTCGCCGGCGGTCCCCGGCTGGACTGCCCGGTCACCGCGCTGGTCGGCGACACCGACCCGCAGACCACCGTCGACGACGCCGCCGCCTGGGCCGAACACACCACGGGACCCTTCGACTTGAAGGTCTTCCCCGGCGGCCACTTCTACCTGGACGCGCAGCGCGCGCGGGTCGGCGGCGCCGTCGCCGCGGCCCTGGGCGAGGCGTGCCGCGGACGCGCCGGCCTCCAGCCGGTGCCCGAACGGAGGGCGTCGTGAGATACGAGATCCTCGGCCCGCTCCGCGTCGTCGACGGCGACACGTCCTCGTCGATCAGCGCCAGGAAGATCGAGATCGCGCTGGCGGTGCTGCTGATCCGCGCCGACCAGGTGGTGACCCACGACCAGTTGATGACCGAGATCTGGGGTGACCGGCCGCCGCGCCGGGCCACCGCCGGACTGCACGTCTACATCTCGCAGTTGCGCAAGTTCCTCTACCGGCCCGGGCAGTTGGAGAACCCGGTGGTCACCCGGCAGTCCGGCTACCTGCTGCGCACCGGCAGCGACGAGCTCGACGTGCGGACCTTCCTCGACCTGGTCAAGCAGGGCCGGGCGGACGTCCGCGAGCAGCGCTACGAACAGGCCGTGCACCGCTTCGAGTCGGCGCTGGCGCTGTGGCGCGGGCCGGTGCTCGGCGACCTGCGCGACGGGCCGGTGCTCACCGGGTACGCGACCTGGCTGACCGAAGCCAGGCTGGAGTGCCTGGAGATGCTCGCCGACGTCTGCCTGCGGCTCGGACGGCACCGCGAACTCGTCGGCCGGCTCTACTCGTTGACCGCCGAGAACCCGCTGTGCGAGACGTTCTACCGCCAGTTGATGGTGGCGCTGTACCGCTCGGAGCGGCAGGCCGACGCGCTGATGGTCTACCAGGCCGCGCGCCGCACCCTGCAGGACGAGCTGGGGCTCGAACCCGGCCGGGCGCTGCGGGAGGTCCAGCAGGCCATCCTGTCCGATGACAACCGGCAGCTCGGCGTGCTCGCGCCGTCGTGAGCCGGCGCTCCGGCGCGCTCCGGCGAGGTGCGCCGCAGTCCACGGTCGGCGCGGGGGCACCCGGTATTCGACGGTTGTCAACCCGGGTTGACAACCGTCGAATACCTAATTAGGCTGGGGCAATGACACTCACTCAGATGAGGCTGGCGACGATTGGCGCCGTCTTGTCGATGATCCTGGGCATCGTCGATTCGAATATCGTGGCCACGGCTGCCTGGCCCATCACCAAGAGCCTCGATCCGGTGCACGGTCTCGACCTTCTGCCGTGGCTGATCACCGCCTATGCACTGGCTTCCACGGTGACGCAGCCGTTGTACGGAAAATTGACCGATGTCTACGGACCGAAGAAGGTCTACCTCTTCTCGCTCGCCACCTTCCTGGTCGGTTCCGCGTTGTGCGGCATCGCCCAGAACATGCAGGAACTCATCGCGTTCCGTGCCCTGCAGGGAATCGGCGGCGGCGGTCTGATGAGCGTCACCCTCGTCGTCGTGCTGAACATCTGGCCGCCGAAGACCACCAGCAGCGGCGGGTCCACCGGCGGCGGCGGGGCCGGCATGGGCGGCGTGATGACCGGCGTGTGCATCGTCGTCGGCCCGCTGGCCGGCGGATTCCTCACCGAGCACTTCTCCTGGCGCTGGATCTTCTACGTGAACCTGCCGCTGGGGCTGATCGCGCTCGCCCTGGGCGCGCTGTGCCTCAAGCTCCCGGTCTCCAGCGACCGGCACCCGATCGACTACACCGGCGCCCTGCTCATCGCGGCGGCCACCAGCGCCCTGCTGCTGGTCACCGAATGGGGCGGCACCGAGCACGCCTGGGGCTCGCCGCTGATCGTGCTGCTGATCCTGGGCGGCGCCGTGCTGCTGGTGGCCTTCCTGCTGCGCCAGGGCCTGTGGCCGAGGATCGCGGCGAGGGAGCCGCTGTTCCCGCTCTCGCTGTTCCGCAACCCGGTGTTCCGGCTGGCCAGCCCGCAGCAGTTCATCTCCGGCATGGTCACCATGGGCTCGGTCGTCTACGTCGCCCTGTACCTGCAGGCGGCCCAGGGCGTGAAGCCGACGCTCGCCGGCGTCCACCTGCTGCCGATGGCCTTCGGCATGATCATCTCCGCGGTGGTGGCCGGCCGGCTGATCCGCAGGCCCGGCAGGTTCCGGCTGGTCATGGTGATCGGCACGGTCATGGTGATGGCGGCCTTCGCCCTGCTCAGCCGGCTGCACCCGGACACCTCGGTGTGGGTGGCCAACCTCGACCTGCTGCTGCTCGGCGCCGGTCTCGGCATGGTGCTCGGGATGGCGCTGCTCGCGGTCCAGGTCTCCGTGCCCAGGGAGCAGCTCGGCGTGGCGATCACCTCGGTGCGCTTCAGCCAGACCCTCGGCGGCGCGGTCGGCAGCGCGGTCTTCGGCACCATCCTGGCGCGGGAGTTCGCCTCCCGGGTGCCCGACGACCTCAAGGGCGGCAGCAGCGGCCGGTCCGGCATCGCGCTGCTGCAGACCCTCACCGGGCAGGCCCGGCAGACCGTCGTCGACGCCCTGGTCGGCGCGACCGACCGGGTCTTCGTCAGCGGCGCGGGGATCGCCGCGCTGGCCGTGCTCATCACGCTGTTCTTCAGGGAGCCGCGCCCCGCGACGGCTCCCGGCGCGGAGCAGCCGGCCGGCCCGCAGGCGGCGCCGGCCGGGCCGGCGGGAACCGGCGACGGTGCGGAGGAAGCGGCGGCCGAGGCCGCCCCGGCTCCCGAGGCGCCGGCCCGCAGGCTCCGCCGTCCCGCGCCGCGCCCCAACCCGGCGGGCGGCGGCCTGGAGGCGGGCGGCCTGGAGCCGCCGGTCTCCTGACGGCCGGCGGTTCCCACCCGGCGGAGGGCCCGCCACCGGACACCCGGTGGCGGGCCCTCCGCCGTCCGGTCCGCCGTCCGGTCCGCCGTCCGGTCCGCCGTCCGGTCCGCCGTCCGGTCCGCCGTCCGGTCCGCCGGCCAGGCCTGCCAGCCTGGGGCCTGGGCCCGGGTCCGCCAGCCCGGGCCCGCCGGTTTGGGTCCATGGGTCCGGGTTCGCCGGTCTGGGTCGGCGGGTCCGGGTTCGCCGGTCTGGGCCTGCCGGTCTGGATCAGCGGGTC
>WRCZ01000042.1 GCA_009783685.1 Actinomycetes bacterium | reverse complement strand
CTCGGCGGCGTCGACGGTCTGGTGCACGTCTCCGAGCTGTCCTGGAAGCACATCGACCACCCCTCCGAGGTCGTCGAGGTCGGCCAGGAGGTCACGGTCGAGGTCCTGGACGTCGACATGGACCGCGAGCGCGTCTCCCTGTCGCTGAAGGCGACCCAGGAAGACCCGTGGCAGCAGTTCGCCCGCACCCACCAGATCGGCCAGGTCGTCCCCGGCAAGGTCACCAAGCTGGTGCCGTTCGGTGCGTTCGTCCGTGTCGACGAGGGCATCGAGGGCCTGGTCCACATCTCCGAGCTGGCCGAGCGCCACGTGGAGATCCCGGAGCAGGTCGTCCAGGTCAACGACGAGATCTTCGTCAAGGTCATCGACATCGACCTGGAGCGCCGCCGGATCTCGCTCTCCCTCAAGCAGGCGAACGAGTCCTTCGGTGCCGACCCGGCCTCGGTGGAGTTCGACCCGACGCTGTACGGCATGGCCGCGTCGTACGACGACCAGGGCAACTACATCTACCCCGAGGGCTTCGACCCGGAGACCAACGACTGGCTGCCGGGCTACGAGAAGCAGCGCGAGGAGTGGGAGGGCCAGTACGCCACGGCCCAGTCCCGCTTCGAGCAGCACCAGGCCCAGGTCATCAAGTCCCGCGAGGCCGACGAGCAGGCGGCCGCGGAGGCCGGCAACGCCGCGCCCGCCGCGGGTACCGGTGGCGGCGGCTCCTACTCCTCGGAGTCGGACGACAACTCCGGCGCCCTGGCGTCGGACGAGGCGCTCGCCGCGCTCCGCGAGAAGCTCGCGGGCGGCCAGAGCTGACCTCCCCGCGGGGATCAGTTCCAGCCGCAAGAGCAGGCCGTTGAACGGTGGGCCCGCACCCCGAAGGGGGTGCGGGCCCACCGCCGTTCACGCCCGGCGCGTGGCCGGGCCCGCGGTCACGGCGTGACCGCGATGTTCGTCAGGCCCTTGCCGCCGGTGACGGTGTTGCTGGCGTAGACCGTGGTCGGGCAGTCCGGGGCGGCGTTGGTGACGTCGATGGCCAGCTGGTTCGCGCCGGTGGCGCCGGTCAGGTCCGAGGCGTTGTCCCGGAAGACGGTGCCGCAGCCCCAGCCGGGCTGCTGGGTGTGCGTCTGGTAGCCGTCGTTGAGGGTGCGGGTGCCCCGGTTGCCGGTGATGACGTAGCCGTTGCCCTTCACGTCGACCCACGAGTCGTCGTAGTTGGTCATGCTCAGGCCGCTGCCGTCGAAGGTGTTCCCGGAGACCAGGCCGCCGGTCGTGCCCTCCTTCAGGTCGATGTTCTCGGCGCCGACGTTCGGGCCGATGACGTTGTCCAGGATCTGCACCCGGTCGCTGGCGTCGGTGAGCGTGTTGGCGGTGCCGACGTACACGCCCTCGCCGTAACCGGGCCGCTGCAGGCCGGTGTTGTAGATCCAGGAGTTCCTGATCACGTCGTCCGTGCTGGAGGTGCGGAAGTGCACGCCCTCCATCTGCAGGTCGTGCACGGTCACCGAGTCGATCACCACGTGCGAGGCGGTGTCGGTGACGATGCCCTTCTGCCCGCCGGTGACGGTCAGGCCCTGCACCGTCCAGTAGCCGGCGCCGTCCAGGTACAGGCCGTAGCCGCCGCTGGAGGAGAGCACCGCGTTCGCCGAGCCGGTCAGGGTGATGGGGGCCGCGGCCGTGCCCGGGGTGTAGGCCTTGAAGTTCCCGGTGTAGGTGCCGTCCGCGAGGTGGATGGTCTGGCCGGGAGCCGCTGCCGCGAGCGCGGCCTTCAGCTCCTTGGCCGTGGTGACCTCCACCGTGGTGCCGGCCGCGTGAGCCGGTACGGGGCGGGCGAGCAGGCCGGCGGCCAGCAGGGCGGCCGCGGCGGGGAGGGTCAGGAGCGCGTGGGGTCGCATCCGGAACGCCTTTCATGAACATGAACGGTGGGCGTTGACATGAACGAGGGCGGCGCCTGGACGGTAGGGCGCCCGCTCCCGGCCCGTCAAGACACCTGTTCCGGCCGTTCCGGCGCGTCGCGGCCCCGGCGGGAATGGCGGGCCGGGAGCGTTCGTTGAAGGTCACAGAGAGCGAGGAGGGCGATCACCGTGCTGGATCCCCAGGGACTGTACGCATACGTGCCGGGCGGGGCCGAAGCCGTCGACGAGGCGGTCGGTGACACCGGGCCGGTGCTGCTGTACCACTTCGAGGGGTACATGGACGCCGGCGCGACCGGCGAGCAGATCACCGAGAAGCTGCTGGACCGCCTCGACGGCCAACTCGTCGCGCGCTTCGACGCCGACCGCCTGGTCGACTACCGGGCCCGCCGCCCGCTGATGACCTTCGAGCGCGACCACTGGTCGTCCTACGAGTCGCCGGCGCTCGACCTCCACCTGCTGCGCGACACCACGGGCACGCCCTTCCTGCTGCTCTCCGGCCCCGAGCCGGACGTGGAGTGGGAGCGCTTCAGCAGCGCGGTGCTGGAGGTCATCGAACGCCTCGGGGTGCGCCTGGCCATCAACTTCCACGGCATCCCGATGGGCGTGCCGCACACCCGCCCGGTCGGCGTGACCCCGCACGGCAACCGGGTCGACCTGATGCCGGGCCACCGCGCCTGGTTCGACGAGGCGCAGGTCCCCGGCAGCGCCGCCTCGCTGATCGAGCTGCGGCTCGCCGAGGCCGGCCGGGACGTGCTGGGCGTCGCCGCCCACGTGCCGCACTACCTCGCCCGCTCCCCGTACCCCGACTCGGCCCTCACCGTCCTGGAGACGATCACCGCCGCCACCGGCCTGGTGCTGCCCGAGATCGCCCACGCGCTGCGCAACGAGGCGCACACCGTCCGGGTCGAGATCGACCGGCAGGTGGCCGAGGGGGACGGCGAGCTGGTCTCGGTCGTCCGCGGGCTGGAGAGCCAGTACGACGCGGTCGCCGGGTCGGACAACCGGGAGAACCTGATGGCCGAGCCCGTCGACCTGCCCTCGGCCGACGACCTCGCCGCCGAGTTCGAGCGGTTCCTCGCCGACCGGGAGGACGACGGCCGCTGAGCCGGTTGCCGCGGGCGCCGCGTGCCGCTCAGCGGGCGGCGGCCCGCACGGCGAGGGCGTCCCAGGCCGCCCGGACCTGCGGCTCCAGCTCCTCCAGCGGGCCGTCGTTGGCGATCACCACATCGGCGATCGCCAGCCGCTGCTCGCGGGTGGCCTGCGCGGCCATCCGCGCCCGCGCATCCTCCTCGGTCATCCCGCGCGACCGGACCAGGCGGTCCAGCTGGGTCCCCGGCGCCGCGTCCACCACGATCACCAGGTCGTACAGCGGCGCCAGGCCGTTCTCGGTGAGAAGCGGCACGTCGTGCACGACCACCGCGTCCGGGCCCGCGGCCTGCTGCAGCTGCGCCGACCGCTCACCGACCAGCGGGTGCACGATCGCGTTGAGCGCCTTGCGCCGCTCCTCGTCGGCGAAGACGATCGCGCCGAGCCGGGGCCGGTCCAGGCTCCCGTCCGGCGCCAGCACCTCGGGGCCGAACTCGGCCACCACCGCCGCCAGCCCCGGCGTCCCGGGCTCGACGACCTCGCGGGCGATCCGGTCGGCGTCGACCAGCACCGCGCCGTAGGACACCAGCAGCCGTGCCACCTCGCTCTTGCCGGCGCCGATCCCGCCGGTCAGGCCCACTGTCAGCATGAGCGACAGCTTAGGGTCTGCGCTCCGGCCGCCCCGCGCACGGGAGGGGAATGGGGTTGCCGGTCGGGGCGTTGGGTATGTCTGACCAGACGATCTGTCGTCACCCGTGCCCGATCCAGGGAGGCGGCCTTGCCCGAGCGGAGCCCCGAAACCCACATCATCGACTACCGCGCCGCGGAGCAGCTGCTGGCCGCGCGAGACCCGCGCGGCGCCGTCAAGCTCCTCGACCCGGTGATCGCCGCCCACCCGGAGAACACCGCGGCCCGCCTGCTGCGCGCCCGGGCGTTCTTCGCCGCGGCGCAGCTGCGCCCGGCCGAGCTGGAGTTCCAGGTGGTGCTGGAGCGCGAACCGGACAACGCCTTCGCGCACTTCGCCCTGGCGCGCACGCTGGAGCGGGCCAACCGCTCCGACGAGGCCCAGCGGCACTTCCGGCTCGCCGCCGCGCTCGATCCGCGCCCGGACTACGTCGCCGCGGCCCGCTTCGAGACCGGCTGACCGCACGCCGCCGCCGGTTCCCGCCCCGGGAACCGGCGCCCGCGCGGCATGCGTCAAACTCCCGTCAAGGAAACCGCGGTCGCGGTACGGCGGCGGGCCTCCGCCGCTACGGTCACACCCTTGTCATCGAAGGGGAGCGGGACATGGAAGTCGTCGTGGTACTGGTGATCATCCTCGCGGTGCTGGGCCTCGTCGTGCTGCCCAGCAGCGTGCGCGTGGTCAAGCAGTACGAACGCGGTGTCATCTACCGGTGGGGGCGCGTCACGTCGCTGCCCAAGGAGCCGGGCCCGCGCATGCTGCTGCCGTTCGTCGACCGCATGACCAAGGTCAACATGCAGGTCGTCACGATGCCGGTGCCGTCCCAGGACGGCATCACCCGCGACAACGTCTCGGTGCGGGTGGACGCCGTGCTCTACTTCCGGGTGGTCGACCCGATCAGGGCCACCGTCGACGTCCAGAACTACCAGTTCGCCATGCTCCAGGTCGCCCAGACCTCGCTGCGGTCGATCATCGGCAAGAGCGAGCTGGACGACCTGCTGTCCGGCCGCGAGCAGCTCCACGAGGGGCTGGAGCTGATGCTCGCCACCCCGGCCGCGGGCTGGGGCGTGCACATCGACCGCGTCGAGATCAAGGACGTCGCGCTGCCGGAGTCGATGAAGCGGTCGATGGCCCGGCAGGCCGAGGCCGACCGCGAGCGGCGGGCCCGGATCATCACCGCCGACGGTGAACTCCAGGCCTCGCAGAAGCTGTCGGAGGCCGCCCGGACGATGGACGCCAACCCGGCGGCCCTCCAACTGAGGCTGCTGCAGACGGTCGTGGAGGTCGCCGCGGAGAAGAACTCCACGCTGGTCATGCCCTTCCCGGTGGAGATGCTGCGGTTCTTCGACCGGGCCGCCGGCAGCGCCGGGAGCGGCACGTCCCCGGCCGAGGCGGCCGCCACGGCGCCGGCCGACCCGCCGGCGGTCGAGGCCGCGGACAGCCCCGCCGAACTGCCCAAGAACGCCTCGCCGCAGATCCCCGACCCGCGCTCCTCGGAGGAGTGAGCCCGCGCCCCTCGCCCGCCCGGCGTGCGCACGGCGGGGCGGCCGGTGCCCGGCACCGGCCGCCCCGCCTTTTCGCGTCCCCGGGGCAGGGGCGGCAGGTCAGCCCGACCAGTCGACCTTGAACACCCAGGCGTAGCGGCCGGCCGCCCGCGCGGCGGCCGGCACCTGCACGGTCAGCTTCCCGCCGTCGAACGTCCAGTCCAGCGCCCGGTCGTAGCCGAGCATCGTCACCTTGTTGCCCTTGCGGATCGGCACCGGCGCCTCCACCACCAGCGTGCTGCCGGGCTCCTCCAGCGAGGAGATGTAGAACGCCTGCCCCTGCTGCACGCTGAACCGCAGCGAGCCCAGCTGCGCCATCGGGGTCCAGTACGTGGTGCCGTACACCGACTCGCCGTTGACCCGCAGCCACTGGCCGGTGTCCCGCAGCCGCTGCTCCATGACCGCCGGGATGGTGCCGTCCGCCTTCGGGCCGATGTCCAGCAGGAAGTTGCCGTTCTTGCTGACGATGTCGACCAGCGTCTGCACGACCTCCTCCGCCGTCATGTAACGGTCGTCAGGGGTGGCCTGGTTGTAGCCGTAGGAGTGCGGGTCCAGGCCGCGGCTGGCCTCCCACTTGGCCACCACCGTGTTGTTGTAGGTGGTGTACTCCGGCGTGGTGAAGTCGTGCGGGCCGATGCCGGAGCGGTTGTTGACCGTCACCTCCTTCGGGCGCGCCCGGTTCTTGGCGTTGTTGAAGTAGTCGGCCAGCACGTGGTGGCTGTCGTTGGCGCCGCCGATGTCGCACCAGATGACGTCCGGGTCGTAGCCGTGGATCAACTCCTCCATCTGCGGGGCCTGGTAGTCCGCCACGAAGTCCTTGCCCGCGGTGTAGCCGGTGTAGGGCACCGGCTCCAGGGTGTACGGGTTGCGCGGGGCGTGGCCCATCCACGGGTTGTCGGGGTTGAACCACTCCGGCATGGAGAAGTACAGGCCGTTGCGCAGCTGCGGGGTGTAGGTGCGCGACGCGGCGAACAGGTCCTTGATCAGGTCGCGGTGCGGGCCCATGCGCACCGCGTTGCGGTCCGAGACCTTGGTGTCCCACAGCGCGAAGCCCTCGTGGTGCTTGGAGGTCAGCACGTAGTACTCGGCGCCGGCGTCCTGGAACAGCTCCACCCACGAACGCGGGTTGAAGCGGCTCGCGGTGAACATCGGGATGAAGTCGTCGTACGCGAAGTCCTCGCCGTAGGTCTGGGCGTGGTACGCGTACACCGCGTCGCCGCTGCTCTGCATCGAGTTCCAGTACCACTCGGCGTAGGACCCGCCGACCGGCGACCACGCCGGCACCGAGTACACGCCCCAGTGGATGAAGATGCCGAACTTGGCGTCGTTGAACCAGTACGGCGCCTGGTGCGAGCCGAGCGAGGCGTCGGTGGGCTGGTAGTCGGGAGTGCCCAGGATCAGCGGGGTGCTGCGGGAGGCCGCGGTGGTGCCGTGGCCGGTGACCCGGACGGTACCGGTGGCGGCGGTGCCCGGCGCGGTGCCGGCCGCGTTGCGGACGCCGATCCGCAGCCGCGCCTGCTCGCCGGGCGCGAGCACCCGGACGGTGGCCGGCGCGACGGTCACGCCGCCGGGGACCTGCACGTCGACCCGGACGTTGTCGCCGGCCGCGATCCACGCGGTGCCGGCGTTGAGCACGGTCGCCTCGACGCTCTGCGTGAGGTGCGGGCCGGTCAGCGAGTTGGTCGACGCGGCCGAGCGCACCAGCAGGGCCCGCCCGGTGGCGGGCGGCTGCAGGGTGAGCGCGAAGACGTGCAGCGCCGAGGTGTTGGCCTGCGCGGGCCCGGTGGTCGGCAGCGTGACGCCGACCGCCTCGCGCGCCGGGTCCAGCCACAGCTCGCTGACGCTCATCGAGACCGGGTGCTGGTCGACGCCGCCGGGGGTGTAGCGGAACGACGTGGTCAGCTCGCCGCCGCCGGAGTACCAGTCGTCGCCGCCGAGGGGGGCGCTGGAGGTGCTGCCGTCGGAGTAGTGCACGGTCGCCGTCCCGGAGGCCGCGCCGTAGCTGCACGACACC
Organism: Actinomycetes bacterium; assembly: GCA_009783685.1. Taxonomy (GTDB): domain Bacteria; phylum Actinomycetota; class Actinomycetes; order Streptomycetales; family Streptomycetaceae; genus Actinacidiphila. The sequence goes on along the minus strand of WRCZ01000042.1, from coordinate 11,339 downwards.
AGGAACGACGCGGACAGGTAGTGGCCGGCCGGCAGGTCCACGCGCTGGCCGCCGGCCACGATGTTGTTCTTCGCACCGGCCGCCGACGACGGGAAGAGGAAGCTCACCCCTCCGATGACTGCCGTGCCGGAGGGGAGCTCCTCGCCGGGGAAGGAGTAGCCGGACCCGTCGAAGTTCCCCCCGCGGGCGTTCGCGGTGTCGATGCCGTCGTTGTCGAACCAGCTGTCCAGGGGGACCGGCACCGCGTCGGGTACGGTGCCCCAGCCGGTGGAATCCGCCTGCTGTGCTGCGGGTCCTTCGGGTGCTGCCACCGCGTTCTGTGCGGTGAACAGGGTGGTGCCCACGGCTGCGCCGGCTGCCATACCCAGTACCTGGCGTCGTGGGAACGTGCTCATGTGCCCTCCTCGTCCATGGAGCGGCCGATCACGATGAAAGGACATCCACTGAGACATCCGATGAGTGATCCTGGAGAGGTGAGTCGAACCTGTCAATAGATCGGACGGGCAGCGCAGCTCAGCGGACCCGGCGTGGCCCCGGGCGGAGGCGTTCGGAACAGCCCAGGACCAGGGCCGGGCCCAGGTCCAGGTCCGGGCTCGGAACGTGATCGGGATCGGCCCGCGCCCGGAACGGACGCGGCCCGCGCTCAGAACAGGGGAGCGGGCAGCACGCCCTCCAGCGCGAGCAGCTGCCGCTTGATCTCCAGGCCGCCGCCGAAGCCGCCTATGCCGCCGTCGCTCTCGATCACCCGGTGGCACGGCACGATCACCGGCAGCGGGTTCGCGCCCATCGCGGCGCCCACCGCACGCGCGGCGTCCCGCTCGCCGACCCGGTCGGCCAGATCCTGGTACCCCACGACGGAGCCGTACGGCACACCGGACGCCAGCTCGCGCAGCACCCGCCGGGCGAAGCCGGTGGCCAGCGACCAGTCCAGCGGCACGTCGAAGGTCCGCAGGGTGCCGTCGAAGTACGCCGCCAGTTGCGACGTGACCGGCTCCAGGCGCGCGGCGTCCTCCACCACCGGTGCGCCCAGCCGCCGGCCCAGCGCCGGCAGCGTCCGCTCCAGGTAGGCGGGCCCGGCCCGGAAGCCGACCAGCACCAGGCCCTGCTGCGTCCCCGCCACCAGCAGCGGCCCGATCGGCGCGTCCACCACGGTCCATGCCACCTCAGTCACGCTCCCCAGCCTAGGACGGGGGTCCGACAGCGGGCCGTGGCCCCGGGGTCCGGGGAGTCTCCGGCAGCCCCGGTCAGGCCCTCCCGGGAGCCCCGGACCGCGGCCGCGGCCGATTGTCGGTGGCGGGCTTTACCGTGGAGGCATGCGGCCCGTTTCAGACATCGAACGCAGTGTGGCGCCCTTCGAGGTCGTCAGCCCCTACCAGCCCAACGGTGACCAGCCCACCGCCATCAACGACCTGGAGCGGCGGATCCGCGCGGGGGAGCAGGACGTGGTGCTGCTCGGCGCCACCGGTACGGGCAAGTCCGCCACCACTGCCTGGATGATCGAGCGGCTCCAGCGCCCCACCCTGGTGATGGCGCCGAACAAGACGCTGGCCGCCCAGCTCGCCAACGAGTTCCGCGAGCTGCTGCCGAACAACGCGGTCGAGTACTTCGTGTCGTACTACGACTACTACCAGCCGGAGGCGTACGTCCCGCAGACGGACACCTACATCGAGAAGGACTCCTCGATCAACGAGGAGGTCGAGCGGCTGCGCCACTCCGCCACCAACTCGCTGCTCACCCGGCGGGACGTGGTGGTGGTCGCCTCGGTGTCCTGCATCTACGGCCTGGGCACCCCGCAGGAGTACATCGACCGCATGGTCCGGCTCAACGTCGGGGACGTCATCGACCGCGACCAGCTGCTGCGCAAGTTCGTCGACATCCAGTACACCCGCAACGACGTGGCGTTCTCCCGCGGCACCTTCCGGGTGCGCGGCGACACCATCGAGATCTTCCCGGTCTACGAGGAACTCGCCGTCCGCATCGAGATGTTCGGCGACGAGATCGAGGCCCTCTACACCCTGCACCCGCTGACCGGCGAGGTGATCACCGAGGACCGGCAGATCTACGTCTTCCCCGCCACCCACTACGTCGCCGGACCCGAGCGGATGGAACGCGCCATCGCCGGCATCGAGAAGGAGCTGGAGGGCCAGCTCGCCCAGCTGGAGAAGCAGGGCAAGCTGCTGGAGGCCCAGCGGCTGCGGATGCGCACCACGTACGACATCGAGATGATGCGGCAGATCGGCACCTGCTCGGGCATCGAGAACTACTCCCGGCACATCGACGGCCGCGAGTCCGGCTCCGCCCCCGACACGCTGATCGACTACTTCCCCGAGGACTTCCTGCTCGTCATCGACGAGTCCCACGTGACCGTGCCGCAGATCGGCGCGATGTACGAGGGCGACGCCTCCCGCAAGCGCACCCTGGTCGACCACGGCTTCCGGCTGCCGTCCGCGCTCGACAACCGCCCGCTGAAGTGGGAGGAGTTCCTCACCCGCGTCGGCCAGACCGTCTACCTGTCGGCCACCCCCGGCCCCTACGAGCTGTCCCGCGGTGACGGCGTCGTCGAGCAGATCATCCGCCCGACGGGCCTGGTCGACCCCGAGGTCATCGTCAAGCCCACCGAGGGCCAGATCGACGACCTGGTGCACGAGATCCGGCTGCGCACCGAGAAGGACGAGCGCGTCCTGGTCACCACCCTCACCAAGAAGATGTCCGAGGACCTCACCGACTACCTGCTCGAACTCGGCGTCCAGGTCCGCTACCTGCACAGCGACATCGACACCCTGCGCCGCGTCGAGCTGCTGCAGGAGCTGCGGGCCGGCGAGTTCGACGTGCTGGTCGGCATCAACCTGCTGCGTGAGGGCCTGGACCTGCCCGAGGTGTCCCTGGTGGCGATCCTGGACGCCGACAAGGAGGGCTTCCTGCGCTCCGGCACCTCGCTGATCCAGACGATCGGCCGCGCGGCCCGCAACGTCTCCGGCCAGGTCCACATGTACGCCGACCGCGTCACCGCGGCGATGGAGAAGGCCATCGACGAGACCAACCGCCGCCGCGAGAAGCAGATCGCGTACAACACCGAGAACGGCATCGACCCGCAGCCGCTGCGCAAGAAGATCGCCGGCATCCTCGACTCCTTCGCCCGCGAGGACGCCGACACCGAGGAACTGCTGGGCTCCGGTCGCCAGCGCTCGCGCGGCAAGGCGCCGGTGCCGGGCCTGTCCGCGAAGGCCGGCGGCAAGCGCGACAGCGCCAAGCTGCCCGCCGCCGAACTGGCCGACCTCATCGGCGAGCTGACCGACCAGATGCACGCCGCCGCCGCCGAGCTGCAGTTCGAGGTGGCCGCCCGGCTGCGCGACGAAGTCGGCGAGCTGAAGAAGGAGTTGCGGCAGATGCGCGAGGCCGGCATGGCGTGACCGGAGGGATCGGTTCCCGAGGCGAACCGGGACACCCATCGGCGGCGTCTTGTTAGGGTGCGGGACACAACCGCACACGAAGTGACGGGTGAGAGGGGACAGCGCGTGACGGTCAACATGACCAAGGGCCAGAAGATCAGCCTGAGCAAGGCGGACGGGGGATCGCTGACCGCGGTCAGGATGGGGCTGGGGTGGCAGGCCGCGCCGCGCCGCGGGCTGTTCGGCAGCCGCACCCGGGAGATCGACCTCGACGCCTCCGCTGTGCTCTTCGCCGACAAGCAGCCGGTGGACGTGGTGTTCTTCCGCCACCTCACCAGCGACGACGGCTCGGTCCGGCACACCGGCGACAACCTGGTCGGCGGTGCGGGACAGGGCGGTGACGACGAGTCGATCCTGGTCGACCTGGCGCGCGTGCCGGTGCACGTCGACCAGATCGTCTTCACGGTGAACTCCTTCACCGGCCAGACCTTCGCCGAGGTGCAGAACGCCTTCTGCCGGCTGGTCGACGAGACCAACGGCCAGGAGCTGGCGCGCTACACGCTGACCGGCGGCGGCGCGTACACCGCCCAGATCATGGCCAAGGTGCAGCGTGGCGCCGGCGGCTGGTCGATGACGGCCATCGGCACGCCCGCCAACGGCCGTACCTTCCAGGACCTCATCCCGGCCATCCTGCCCGCGCTGTAGCCCTGCGGGACAGGACCTGACTGCCGGCCGGTGCGTGCACCGGCCGGCAGCCACCTCCCGGCCGGTCCACGCCGCCGGGACACACGACCAACAGAAGACGGGAACGGGGGCGGCCCTCATGACGGCCGAACTGGTCCGCGGGCAGAACCATCCGCTGCCCGGCAACCGGCTGGAGATCCGGGTGTCCGCGGGCACCCCCGTGGTGGCCGCGGTCACGCTCGGGGACGAGCAGGGCCGGGTCTCCGGCGACCGGGCCTGGCTGGCCCACCCGGGCGAGCCGCAGCTGCCCGGCGTGGAGGTGCCGCGGCAGGCCGCCGCCGAGCACCGGCTGGCCGTCGACCTCGGCGCCATGCCGGACGAGGTGCACCGGGTGCACGTCCTGCTGGCGCTGCCCGGCGGGCGCCCCGGCGCGGCCGCCGTGTTCGGCGCGGTACCCGCGCCGCACGTGGAGGTCACCACTCCCGAGGGCGCCGGCATCGCCGGTTTCACCATCACCGGGCTCGGCCCGGAGACGGCGCTGCTGGCCGCCGAGCTCTACCGGCGCCAGGGCGCCTGGAAGATCCGGGCCGTCGGCCAGGGCTACGCCGGCGGGCTGCCGGCGCTGCTCGCCGACCAGGGCGTGCCGGAACCCGCGGACACCGCCGGCCGGATCCACCACGCCGCCGACCGCGAGCTGGCCCGCTCGGTCACGCCGCCCCCCGAGACCCCGGCGGGCGGCCGCCGCGCCGCCACCGGCGCGGCCCCGAGCAGCGCGAGCACCACTGCCGGCACGCCGGGCACGCCGGGCGCGGCGCAGGGCACCGCGGCGACCGCGAGCAGCGGCACCGGCGGCATCGACTACCGCCACCCGCGCCGCCGTCCGACCCAGCCCCCCGCCCCGCAGCCCGCCGCCGGCGGGACGCCGACCATCCCCGGGCAGGCCCCGGCCCCCGGCGCCGGCCCCGCCCAGGGCGCCCCGCAGCCGAACCCGTCAGGGCCCCCCGCGCCGGTGGCCGGCGACGCCGCCGGCTGGTCGATGGAGGAGCGGCTGCACAACCAGATCTGGGGCATGTTCGAGGACCTGGCCAGGACCGTCGCGGCCTACCGCAGCGCCGAGGACTTCGCCCAGTCCCGGTACGACCAGGAGCTCGACCGGCTGCTGGCCGACCCCCGCTCCCGCAGCGGCGCCGGCGCCGACGCGGCCCGCGACGCCGCCGAACTCAAGCAGATGGCCCTGATCGACCAGGCCCGCGCGGTGCTCGACCGCGACCTCGCCCAGCTCACCGCGGAGGCCGAGGTCGTCGAGCCGGCGCTGCCGCCGCCGTTCGCCGGCTGGGAGAACCCGTGCTGGCACGGCTACCAGGTGCCCGCGGAGCCCCCGATGGCGGTGCGGCTCGGCAGCCTGACGCTGCCCGAGGCCCCCGAGCTGCGGATCCCGCTGCTGGCCCGGCTGCCGCTGAACCGCGGCCTGTGGATCGACAGCGCCGAGGACCGGCGGATGGCGATGGACGTCGCGGTCTCCCTCGCCGCCCGGCTGCTCGCCTCCCACCCGGCCGGCGCCTTCGCGGTGCACGCGCTGGACCCCGCCGGTTCCGGCGCGCAGGCGCTGGCGCCGCTGCAGGCCGGCGGCGCGCTCGTGCTGCCGCCGCCCGCCGCGGGCGTGGCGGGCGTCAGCGAGGTGCTCGGCCGCCTCACCGAGCGGGTCGACCTGCTGCACATGGCGATGCGCGCCGGCGCGCCCGACGCGCTGCCGCCGGGCTTCGACACCGCGGAACAGCTGCTGATCGTCAACGAGTTCCCGTACGCCTTCGACGACCGGACGGTCAACCAGCTGCGCTACCTCGCCGACGAGGGGCCGGCGGCCGGGGTCCACCTGCTGCTGGTCGCCGACCGCGAGGACGCCGCCGCGTACGGCCCGGTCCTCGACCCGCTGTGGCGGTCGATGCTGCGGCTGACGCCGCTGCCCAGCGACCACCTGGCCGACCCCTGGGTGGGCCACGCGTGGACCTTCGAGCCGTCGCTGGTCCCGCCGGGCAGCGACGTGCTCGGCCAGGTGCTGCGCAGGCTCGCCGCGGCCCGCCCCGCCTACGGGGCGTGAGCCCGCTCCACTCCGCCGTGCACGCCGCCGGAGCGGTGGCACCGTGACCCATGTCCCGGTGCCACCGCTCTGACCTGCCTATTTGGATCTACCTTTACCTTCCTTTGGTGATTCGTGTACCGTTTTCTGACGTACTGAATCTGCCGGAGGATCTGTGGACGTCTCCCTCACCCTCTGGGCGCTCACCATCGCAGGACTGTGTGCCCTGATCGCGGCCGACTTCGTCATCGGCCGCACCCCGCACGACGTCTCCCTGCGCGAGGCGGGCATCTGGACGGGAGTCTGGGTCGCCCTCGCCGCCCTGTTCGGCCTCGGACTGCTGGTCTTCGGCGGCGGCCAGCCGGCCGGCGAGTTCTTCGCCGGCTACATCACCGAGAAGTCGCTCAGCGTCGACAACCTCTTCGTCTTCGTGCTGATCATGGGCAAGTTCGCGGTGCCCTCGCAGTACCAGCAGCGGGTGCTGCTGGTCGGCGTGCTCATCGCGCTGGTGCTGCGCGCGGTGTTCATCGCCGCCGGCGCCACCGTCATCGCCAGCTTCAGCTGGGTGTTCTTCCTCTTCGGCGCCTTCCTGCTCTGGACCGCGTGGAAGCTGATCCAGGAGGCCCGCGCGGACGAGGAGGAGGCCGAGTTCGAGGAGAACCGGCTGCTCAAGGCAGTCGAGCGGCGCGTCCCGTCCACCGACCGCTACCACGGCACCCGGCTGTTCGTCCGCGAGAACGGCCGCCGGCTGATGACGCCGATGCTCGTGGTGATGCTCGCCATCGGCACCACCGACGTCCTCTTCGCCCTGGACTCGATCCCGGCGATCTTCGGCCTCACCCAGGACCCGTACATCGTCTTCACCGCGAACGCCTTCGCGCTGATGGGCCTGCGGCAGCTGTACTTCCTGATCGGCGGGCTGCTGAAGAAGCTGGTGCACCTGTCGTACGGGCTGTCGGTGATCCTCGGGTTCATCGGCGTGAAGCTGGTGCTGCACGCCCTGCACGAGGCCGGCGTGCACGTCCCCGAGATCTCCATCCCGGTCTCGCTGGGGGTCATCGTCGGCGTCCTGGCGGTCACCACCGTCACCAGCCTGGCCGCCTCCCGCCGCCGGCAGGCCGACGAGGAGCAGCGGCAGACCGTCGACGCGTGACCGCCTGGCCGCTTGACCGCCGGCCAGGCGAACCCACCTCAGCCTTCACCTCCACCGCCGCCACCCGGGCGCGCGCCGTGGCCCGCACGCCGCGACGCGCGCCTCGTGGCGACCCGCCCTGCGCGCGGAGGCCCGCCGGCGGGGGACTACCGTGACCGTGTCGCGGACGGTTCACGTGGAAAGGCGCGGATGTGCCGAGCACCCTGGCTCTGCCCGAGCTGACCGGATCCCGGTACTTCGACGCCTGGCAGCTGGACGTGCCCGCGCTCGTGGTGATCGTGCTGCTCGGCGCGGGCTACGCGTACGGAGTGCGGCGCAGGCGGCGCGCGGGCGAGCCGTGGCCGCTGTGGCGGACCGCCGCGTTCTTCGTCGCGGGACTGGGCATCCTGGCGGTCGCCACCATGTCCTCGCTGGCCGTGTACGACAAGGTGCTGTTCTGGCCGGCCGCCGTCCAGAACATCCTGCTGGACCTGTTCGCGCCGCTCGGCCTGGCGCTCGGCGACCCGCTGGGCCTGGCCGATCCCGAGGGCCGGCTGCGCCGCGCCTTCGCCTCCCGCCCGGTCCGCGCCCTCACCTACCCCCTGGTCAGCTCGGTGCTGGTGCTCGCCTCCGAGCTGACCATCTACTTCACGCCCTACTTCGCCACGGCGCTCGGGAACGAGCTGGTGCTCCAGCTGATGCACCTGCAACTGGTGCTCACCGGCTGCCTGTTCGTGCTGCCCATGCTCAGCCGCCAGGAACTGCTGCCGTCCTGGTGCAGCCACCCGGTGCGGGCCGCCCTGGTCTTCTTCGACGGGCTCTTCGACTCGGTGCCGGGCATCGTCGTGATGACCAGCGGCACGCTGGTCGCCGGGCACTGGTACGCCGACCACCCGCGCACCTGGGGGCCGTCGCTGCACCGCGACCAGATGCTCGGCGGCGGCCTGATGCTCACCCTCGCCGAACTCGTCGCCCTGCCCTTCATCCTGCTGGTCTTCCTGGAATGGGTCCGTGCCGAGCGGGCCAGGACCGCCGAACTCGACGCCCGGCTCGACCGCGAGGCGGGGCTGGGCGTGCAGGCCGTGCCGGCTCCCGCCGGCCCCGCGGACCCGGCCGCCGTACCCGCGGCCGCGGCGCGGACGGCCACGCCCACAGCTCCGGTGGCGGAGACCGCCGAGCCGGGTCTGCCTCCCGGGATGAGCCGGCCCTGGTGGGAGACCGACCAGGGCGAAGTGGGCTCGCGGATGCGCCGCCGGCGCTGAGCCCGCGGGCCGCCCGGCCCGTCGTGCCCGCACCCGCCGCACGGGCCGCGCCCGCCGCCCCCGCCGTGCCCGCCGCCCCGGCCGCGCCCGCCGCACCGGCAGCCCCTCTACCCGGCCCGTCGCGCCGAACCCCGTCACGTCCGGTCGTACACGGCCGCGAGCGCGTGGACCGTCGCGGCCAGCCGGTCCCGCAGTTCGGGCGGTGCCAGCACCTCCGCCTCCGCGCCCAGCGCGAGGAAGGCGGCGTGCGCCTGGTCCAGGGACTCGGTGGGCAGCGTGGCGCGCGTCCAGCCGTCCGGCTCCGGCTGCCCGGTGGCCGCCAGGGCCTGCGCGGCGGGACCGGTCAGCCGGGCGGCCGCCGCCGGCGACAGCCGCACCACCGCCTCGCCCCGGTGCAGCCGGGACAGGAAGTCCGCCTCGTAGCGGCGCCAGTACGCGGCCAGCACGAAGCCGGCCGGGGGCTCGAACCGCTCCTCGGTCGCGGTCAGTTCCAGGATCTGGTCGACCCGGTAGGTGCGCGGCCCGGGGCCCGCGACCGCGTACCAGCGGCCGGCCTTGAGGACCAGGCCGTACGGCTCCAGGCGGCGGTCGACGTCCGTCGGCTCCTGCCACCGCCGGTAGCGCACCTCCAGCACCCTGCTGTTCCACACCGCGTCCGCGACCTGCTCCAGGAACGGCACCGGGTCGCCCTGCGCGTACCAGCCGGGCGCCTCCAGATGGAAGCGGGAGCGGATCCGCTCGGCCTGCTCCCGCAGCGGCGCCGGCAGCGCCGCGCCGACCTTGAGTTCCGCGGCCGCCAGCGCCGGGCCCAGGCCCAGCTCGGCGGCCGGGCCGGGCACGCCCGACAGGAACAGCGCCTCCGCCTCGCCGCTGGTCAGCCCGGTCAACCGGGTCCGGTAGCCGGCCAGCAGCCGGTAGCCGCCGCCGTGCCCCGCGTCGCCGTACAGCGGCACGCCCGCCGCGTGCAGCGCCTCGACGTCCCGGTACACCGTGCGGACCGACACCTCCAGCTCGGCCGCCAGCTCGTCCGCCGTCATCCGGCCGCGGTTCTGGAGCAGCAGCAGGATCGACAGCAGACGGCTGGACTTCACTGACACAGGCTGTCAGGGGAGCGGCCGTAGCGTCCAGCCATGCCCTTCGCGGAGAAGTTCCTCACGGCGCCGCCACCGGTCGAGGTGGCCGGCCGCCGCATCAAGCGCTACCACGTCAGCGCCGACCCGGCCGGCATCGAGCCGGCCGTCGAGCGGGCGGCGTACGCGATCCTGCCTGAGCTGCTGCCCGAGCCCGACGGGACGCCGCCGGCCACGTTCGTCGTCCTCCACAGGGGAGGGGACGACGGCGCGTACCTCAACGCCTACAGCTGGGCGTGGGACAACGCCCTGTACTTCCGGGGCGCGGCCGCCGGGCAGCCGTTCCTGGGCTGCCCCGACCGGGACCCGGCGCACTTCGTCGTGCTGCGGCCGCAGCTCATCGGCTGCGTGTGGGAACTCCCGCCGCTGCTGCACGAACGCGACGCCTGGGTGCGGCACATGCTCGCGCCCGAGCATCCCGACCTGACCGCCTACCTCACCGACTCGCTGCCCGACGGCACCACAGGAGACCGCGCGTGAACGACTTCGACTTCCTCATCGGCACCTGGGACGTCGCCAACCGCTGGCGCACCGACTTCCTCGACGAGGCCAGCGACTGGGAGGAGTTCCCCGGCAGCAGCAGCTGCTCCGGGCACTTCGACGGTGCCGCGAACTTCGACGAGATCGCGTTCCCCACCAAGGGCTTCTCCGGCCTGACGCTGCGGCTGTACGACCCCGAGCGCGAGGAGTGGTCGCTGTACTGGGCGAGCAAGCGGACCGGCACCCTCTTCCCGCCGGTCACCGGCCGCTTCACCGACGGCCGCGGTGTCTTCCACGGCGACGACACCCACGACGGCAAGCCGATCAGGGCGCGGTTCGTGTGGTCCGGGGTCACCGCCACCACCGCCCGCTGGGAGCAGGCGTTCTCGCAGGACGGCGGCGCCACCTGGGTCACCAACTGGATCATGGAGTTCACCCGCAGGTGACGGGGCTCCCGTGCCGGTGACCGGGGCCGTGCGCGGGCGCTCCGCACGGCGCCCGGTCGTCACCAGGGCACGGTCCGGCCCTGGAAGTCCAGGTACTCCAGCCCGGGCCTTGCCCGCTTGGCCAGCAGCACGTCCACCACCCGCGGGACGTTCTCCTCGATGGTGAACGGCGCCTGCGGCCCGCCGAGGTCCGTGCGGATCCAGCCGGGCGCCATGAGGACGAGGGCGCGCCGGCCGCCGGCCTGCCGGGCCGCGAAGCAGCGCATGAACATGTTCAGCGCGGCCTTGCTGCCGCGGTACAGCTCGCGCAGCCCGGTCGTGTTGTTGGTGATGCTGCCCTGCCCGGAGGACATCGCGCCGATCAGCCCGGACGGCGTCACGAGGTCCTCCAGCGCCTCGACGACCCGCATCGGGCTGAGCGCGTTGGTGACCATCACCTCGGTGAAGTCGGCGGCCGGGACCTGGCCGATCGGCGTGTCCTGGTGCTGCGTGGTGCCGGCGTTGACGAACAGCACGTCCAGCTGTCGGTCCGCCAACCGCTCGTGCAGAGGCGGCAGTTGGGACGGTTCGTTGATGTCGAGGTGCTCGACGGACAGCCGCCCGGACGAGCGGTCCGCCAGGTTGTGCAGGGGCGTGCGGGCGGTCGTGTCCCGGACCGTGGCGATGACGTTCCACCCCCGGTCCAGGAACTCGGCCGCCAGCGCGTGGCCGAGGCCGCGCGACGCCCCGACGACCAGTG
>WRCZ01000041.1 GCA_009783685.1 Actinomycetes bacterium | reverse complement strand
GGGGCGCTTCGGGGCTGGTGCTCTGTGTGTTGGCGGGGGTAGGGGGGGGGGGGGGGCGGCGGGGGTGGTGAGGGTGGCGAGGTCGAGGGTGGCGGGGAGGGTGCCGAAGGTGGTGCCCCAGTCGGCGCCGAGGCGGGAGGCCGCGAAGGCGTCGGAGACCTCCACGGGGGCGAACCGGACGAGCAGCGAGCCCTGGAGGACGAGCGCCATCCGTTCGACGATGCGGCGGGCGCGGGCCTCGATGCCCTCCAGGTCGCCGAGTTCGCCGAGCAGGTCCTTGACCGCCGCGTCCAGGCGGTGGTCGGCGCCGCGGGCCCGCCCGATCTCGATGAGGAACGCGTTCAGCGCCTGCGGCTCGCGCTGCAGCACCCGCAGCACGTCGAGGGCCTGGACGTTGCCCGAGCCCTCCCAGAGGGAGTTCAGCGGCGACTCGCGGAACAGCCGCGGCATGCCCGACTCCTCGACGTAGCCGTTGCCGCCCAGGCACTCCAGCGCCTCGGCCGCGACCGCCGGGCAGCGCTTGGTCACCCAGTACTTGGCGACGGGCACGGCGAGGCGGCGGAACGCCCGCTCCTGCTCGGTGTCCGCGTCGTACGCGGCGGCCAGCCGCAGCGCGGTGGTGGTGGCCGCCTCGGACTCCAGCGCCAGGTCCGCCAGGACGTTGCGCATCAGCGGCTTGTCGATCAGCGGGCCGCCGAACGCCCGGCGGTAGGTGGTGTGGTGCACGGCCTGCGCCACCGCCTGCCGCATCAGGGCGGCGGAGCCCAGCACGCAGTCCAGCCGGGTGGCCGCGACCATCTCGATGATGGTCGGCACGCCGCGGCCCACCTCGCCGACCCGGCGGGCCCACGTGCCGTCGAACTCCACCTCGGCGGAGGCGTTGGAACGGTTGCCCAGCTTGTCCTTCAGCCGCTGGATCGCGAACACGTTCCGCGTGCCGTCGGCGAGCACCCGCGGTACCAGGAAGCAGGTCAGGGCGTCCCGGCCGCCGTCGTCCACCTGCGCCAGGACGAGGAACGCGTCCGACATCGGCGCGGAGCAGAACCACTTGTGCCCGGTCAGCAGGTAGGTGCCGTCCTCGGCGAGCGGCTCGGCCCTGGTGGTGTTGCTGCGGACGTCGGAGCCGCCCTGCTTCTCGGTCATGCCCATCCCGAACAGCGCGCCGGGCTTGCGGCCCGGAGCGACCAGGCGCGGGTCGTAGACCCGGGAGCCCAGCCGCGGCTCCCACTCCGCGGCCAGCTCCGGATCGGTGCGCAGCGCGGGCACCGCGGCATGGGTCATCGACAGCGGGCAGCCGTGGCCCGCCTCGGCCTGCGTCCACACCAGGAAGCCGGCGGCCCGCCGCAGGTGCCCGTCGGGCCGCGACCAGGCGCCGGTCAGCCCGGCGGTGACCGCATGGCCGAGCAGCCGGTGCCAGGAGGGAGGGAACTCGACCTCGTCGATCCGGTTGCCGTAGCGGTCGTGGGTGCGCAGCACCGGCCCGCGGGTGTTGGCGTCCTCGCCCCACTTCTGTGCCTGGGCCGAGCCGGCGGCCGTCCCGAGTTCGCGCAGTTCCGCGTCGATCGCCGCCAGCCGCGCGGGGTCCGCGTGCCGGGCCACGGCCTCGGTGAGCGCCCGGTCGGTGGCGTAGACGTCATGCCCCACCAGCGGCGGAGCCTGGTTCGTGACGGTGTGAGTGGGGGGTGTCATGGCAGCTAACGTAAGGGGGTGCAAGCAGCAGAAGAAAGAAGCCACAGACGTCCGGGTCGCTGGCGTCGCGCGCGGGCGCTGTACCGCAACGTCTCCAAGCGCAAGGTGGCCTGGCTGCTGCTGAAGGACACGATCGACTCCTGCATGGAGTACCGCGTCACCGGGCTGGCCGCGGAGGCGGCCTTCTTCGTGCTGCTGTCGCTGCCGCCGCTGCTGCTCGGTCTGGTCGGGGCGCTCGGCTACGTCGACACCCTGATCGGCCTGGACACGATCGACCACATCCGTGACAACATCCTGCGGGCCTCGGCCACGGTGCTCTCCGACAAGGGCGTCAAGGAGCTGGTCAAACCGCTGGTCGACGACGTCTTCCACGGCCGCCGCCCGGACCTGATCTCGCTCGGCTTCGTCATCGCGCTGTGGTCCGGGTCCCGCGCCGTGAACGTCTTCGTGGACACGATCACGATCATGTACGGCCTGGAGGGCCGGCGCGGCATCGTCCGCACCCGCCTGATGTCGCTCGCGCTGTACGTCGTCGCGCTGGTCCTGGGCGCCGCGGTGCTGCCGCTGGTGGTGGTCGGGCCGAACGCGGTGACGGACGTGATGCCCGGCGGGGCCGGCATCGTGCACGTCCTGTACTGGCCGTTCGTGCTGCTGGCGTCGGTCGCCTTCCTCACCACGCTCTACCACGTCTCGGTGCCGGTGCGGGCGCCCTGGCACGAGGACGTGCCCGGCGCGCTGGTCGCGCTGCTGATGTGGGTGATCGGCAGCTTCGTGCTGCGGATATACCTCACCCACACCGTGGAGGGGCCGACGATCTACGGCTCGCTGGCGGCGCCGGTGGCGGTGCTGCTGTGGATCGGGGTGTCGGCGTTCGCGGTGCTGGTGGGCGCCGCGGTCAACGCGGCCGTGGACCGGGTCTGGCCGTCGCTGGCCACCGCGGCGGCCCGCGAGGAGAACGCCCGCTGGCGGGAGGCCGCGGCGGCCGACGTCGTCGCCCGCGCCGCGGCCCGGCGCGCCCGCCAGGCCGCGGGCGAGGAGGAGCAGCCGCCCGCGGAGTACCCCGAGCGCTGGGCGGACTTCCTGCCGCACGGCGACGTCCGCGCCCGGCTGCGCCCCCGCCGGCCCGACGCCGCCGGCGATCATGACGACGTCCCGCCGATGCCGTCCGGCCCGCCGCCCATCCCGCCGCAGCAGCCGCCGTGGCCGCACGGCGACCACCCGCACGCGGGCTACCCCCCGCACGACGAGCCCGCGCCGGGCTACCCCCCGCACGACCCGGGCCGGCCGGGACCGCACTAGAGCGGTGCCTGCCGCTGATGCAGCGGGTATCGGCTCAGCCTGCGGCGGTGGTGAAGTTCTCGCCCAGGTACGTGTCCAGCGAGCGGCTGGTTCGGGCGAGCTCGTCGGCCTGGTGGGCGAGCCGGTCGCGCAGCTCGGCGATCCGCTGCTCGAGCCCGGCGCACGCCTCGGCCCGCGGGCCGGTGCCCTCGCACGGGAGGATGTCGCGGATCGTGGCGGTCGGCAGGCCCAGGTCGAGGAGCGCTTTGATCCGGAGTACCTGCCCCGGTGCCTCCGGGCCGTAGTCGCGGTAACCGTTGAGGCCGCGGCGCGACGCGAGGAGTTCCTGCTGCTCGTAGTAGCGCAGCGAGCGGGCGCTGACGCCGGTGTGTCGACTCAACTCGCCGATCAGCATGAGCACCCCTCGCCTCGGTTCACGATGTCCGTGGCAACGCGTCGGCGCCTGCGGGCATTCCGGTCAGCTCCGCCGAGCGCTGCCACAGGGCGGCGGCCAGCGCACTGTCGAGCGCCGGCCCGGTCAGCTCCTCAGCCTCGACGTACGGATCGGTCAGGTTGCCGCCGGGCCCGTACAGCAGTGCGGTGTCGGAGGCAGTCGTGGCCGCGTACAGGATCCCGACCGAGGCCGGCCGTGGCGCCCGACCGCTGTCGGCCAGCGCGGCCCTGACCATCTGCGTGGTTGCCTCGTCAGGGTAGGTGTCGTGCATGCTGGTGTCCGCCAGGCCCGGGTGTGCCAGCAGGCTGCGGACGGTTGAGCCGCTCTCGCGCAACCGCCGGTCCAGCTCGGTGGCGAACAGGACGTTCGCGAGCTTGGAGCGCACGTACGCTGCGCCCGGCGAGCCGGCGCTGTCGAGCCGGTCGAGGTCGAGGCTGCCCCTCGGGTACAGCGCCGAGGTCACCGTCACCACCCGGCCGCCGTCGCGCATCGCGGGCAGGAGCAGCCGGGTCAGCTGGACGTGACCGAGGTGGTTGACCGCGAGCTGGGACTCGACACCGTGCGAGGTCAGCGCGAGCGGCTGGTTGCTGATCGCCGCGTTGTTGATCAGCAGGTCGATGTCACCGGCCCGGTCACGGGCCCAATCGGCGAACCTTTCGACACCGACGGGGTCGGCCAGGTCGAGCAGCGCGGCGTCGGCCCCGAAGGCGTTCCGGGCACCGGTGAGCACGGTGGCACCGCGCTCGCGCAAGAGCTCGGTGAGGGCGAGGCCGAGGCCGCGGGTACCGCCGGTGACGACGGCCACTTGGCCGTGGAGGTCGGGTACGTCGTTCAGTGTCCAATCGATGCTGGTCATGGTGCGAACGTAGGGATTGACACTGGTGTCAATGTCAAGTCCGGTCGGGCGCGTTCGGCCGAGGACCCATGTCACCGATGCGACGCCGAGGCCGGGAACGTGTCGGTGGGACCACCGTCGCCCGGCCGACGCGCTCCACCCGCGCCGGCCGGCAGGCACGACGTCCACCGACAGACCTGGACCGCGTCGCGTGGCGGCGTCCCCGGCGCTTGGCCGCGGGGCGCTGCGTGGCGGACCATGGGCGGGTGGGCGAGTACCGGGAGCGTGACGGGCGCGCGGCCGGGCTGACGGTGTGGGAGCGCACCGACGGCGGCGGGCGCTACCGCGTGCTGCCCGACGGCTGCATGGACCTGGTGTGGCACGACGGCACGCTGCTGATCGCCGGCCCGGACACCGTCGCCCACGTCTCCGAGGACCGGCCGGGAAGCCGCTACGCGGGACTGCGGTTCGCCCCCGGCGTGGGCCCCGCAGTGCTGGGCGCCCCCGCCGGCGAGGTGCGCGATCTGCGCGTCCCGCTCGACGCGCTGTGGCCGGCCGCGCGGGCCAGGGAACTGGCCGAGCGGGCCGCCGGTGACCCGGCCGCCGCGCTGGAGGCGTGGGCGGTCGCGCGGTTGCGCGCCGCAGAGCCCGCGGACCCCCTGCCGGGCGCGGTGGCGGCGGCGCTGGCCGCGGGCAGCACGGTGGCCGCCGCGGCGGCCGGCGCCGGCCTGGGGGAGCGGCAGCTGCGCCGCCGCTGCGAGGCCGCGTTCGGCTACGGGCCCAAGACCCTGGCCCGGGTGCTGCGCCTGCAGCGCGCCCTGGCACTGGCCCGCGGCGGCACCCCCTTCGCCGAGGTGGCCGCGGAGGCCGGCTTCGCCGACCAGCCCCATCTGGCCCGCGAGGTGCGGGCGCTGGCCGGCGTGCCGCTCGGCGACCTGCTGCGGCCGGCGGATCAGGACGCGGCGGAGGCGGCGAAGAGGTCCACGGCGTTGCCGTCCGGGTCGTTCACCACGGCGTAGCGCTGGCCCCAGAACGCGTCCCACGGCTTGTGCCTGCCGCCGTACCCGGCGTCGGTCAGCTCCGCGAACAGGGCGTCCACGCCCTGCGGGGAGCCGCAGTCGAAGGCGAGGGAGATCCGCGAGCCGGTCGCCGGCGTCCAGTCCGGGTCGAAGGACCGGATCGTCTCGACGGTGTCCCAGGCCATGCGCAGCCCGCCGGGCAGGGCCAGTTCGGCGTGCGGTTCCGCGTCCGCGCCGGGCGGCAGGTCCAGGCCCAGACGGCGGTAGAAGGCCAGGGAGGCCGCCATGTCGGCGACGACCAGGCCGATCAGGTCGATGCGGGGAGTGATCCGTGTGCTCATGCCGTCCACGCTAGGCGGGCCGGCCGCCCGTCGTCTTGAACGAATCGGACGTCCGGCCCGAATGGCGGCCCGGCCGGTCAGCCGGGCAGGGTCCAGCTCTGGTTGGCCGCGCCCGTGCAGCTCCAGATCTGCAGCCGGGTGCCGTTGGCGGAGCTCTGGCCGGTCGCGTCGAGGCACTTGCCGGACTGCGGGTTGAGCAGCGCGCCCCCGGCGCCGGGCTGCCAGACCTGCGAGCCGGTTCCGTTGCAGTCGTAGAGCTGCACGGTCGTGCCGTTGGCGGTGCCGGCGGACGTGACGTCCATGCACTTGCCGAGCGCCCGGAGCGTGCCTCCCCCGGAATCGACCGTCCAGCTCTGCGCACCGGTGCCGTTGCAGTCGTACAGCTGGACCGCGGCGCCGTTGGCGCTGCTCGCGCCCGCGACGTCCACGCACGTGCCGCCGAGGCCGACGATCGGGCCGGTCCTCGTGGCGGGCGGCGGGGTGGTGGAGCCGCTCGGCACGACGTCGGGGTTGTCCGCGTTGGTGAGCGTCTCCCAGGCCACGAACAGGTCGTTGCTGCCGGCCGGCCGGCGCGACTCGGTGAGCGTCTGGGTGTTGGTCATCGCGATGCCCAGCCGGTTGTGCAGGGCGTTGAAGCCGACCTCGGTGACCGGGCCGAGGCCCAGGTTCAGGGAGCCGCCGCACAGCCACGACGGGACCGCCGCGCCCAGCTCGTACTTCGACTGGAAGCCCAGCGCCTGCCGCAGCCGCTCGCCGACCTGCGGGTACAGGTCCTGGCCCTGGATGAGGGCGGTCTCGGCGACGTCGGAGATGGAGGCGATCCCGTACCCGGTGTGGGTGAGGTCCCGGCAGGTCTCCTGGGTGAGCCCGTCCACGAACGTGGACTGGCCCTGCCAGTAACCGATGATCTGCGCCGAGGTGTTGAGCCCGCTGCCCGGCACGGTCCTGGGCAGCGCGCCGTCCGAGGTCAGATAGACGTACGCCGCCACCCGGTTGAGGTAGCGGGCGATCGCCTTGTCGTAGTCCGTCGCGTCGTCGAGGAAGACGGAGATGCCGACCGCGGCCTCCATCATCGTCAGCTCCCAGTTGCCGTTGCTGTTGGAGCCGTTGATGACCTCGGGCAGGTACACGGTGCGCAGCATCGTGGAGAACCTGGCGACGTCCGCGGCGGACCAGCCGGTGTAGGTGTACCGGATGATCTCGGCCGCGCGCGGCCACACCGAACCCGCCCAGCCGGTCTGCAGCGGCGCGTTGCTGTTGGTGTGACCGGTGATCGTGTTCGCCCAGGCGTTCATCAGCTGGATGGACTTGTCGGCGTAGGCGCTGTTGCCGCTGATGTACCAGGCCAGCGCGTCGGTGTACGCGGCGATCGCGTCCTGCCGCTCGTCCGTGCAGCCGTAGTTGGGGTTGGAGTACGGGCCGCACTCGACGGTGGCCCGCGGCGCGGGCGTGCGGGACAGCGAGGCGTAGGCGCTCGCCGTCATCTGGGTGTAGGCGCTCTTCCACGGCTCGGCGTTCGCCTGGACCTTGGCCTTGACGAAGTCGAGCTGCGGCCGGCTGACGAGGACGCCGGGGTGCTGGAAGACCGCCGGTGCGGCGGCGACGGCCGGGGCGGCACCCGGGGCGGCGGCCCGCACGGCGGCGGGCGCGGCGGCCTGGGTGGTGGCCATCGCCGAGGTGCCGGTCAGGGTCGCGGCGACCGCGGCGACGACGGCGGCCGCCGGGGTCAGGACGACGCCGGTGCGAAACCGGTTACTTCGATGGGTGGGGGGTGTGCTGCGGAGGAATGGGCGCATGGGGGAGCTCCTGGGGCAGCGGGTCGCGGGCAACTGCGTGCCGGGTGAAGCAGGTTGGTTCGGACCATAAGTCATTGACATGAACACCGTCTAGACCCTTGAATGCGGCCCGCAGGCGCACGTCCGATCCGTCGCGCACGAGGGAAAGGTCCCCCACATGTGCCAACCTCGCTCCAGAATCCGCCGCCCGCGGCTGCTGCTGCGGCTGTTCGCGCTGCTCGCCGTGGTGTTCGGCCTGCAGGCCGCACCCGCGCACGGTGCTGAACCGACGTTCAACGTAATCGCTTTCTACGACGGCACCTACGACGCCGCGCACATCAGCTTCGTCCACGAGGCCAACGCGTGGTTCCCGCAGCAGGCCGCCGCCAACGGCTTCACGTACACCGCCACCAACGACTGGACCGAGCTCAACGCGGCGAACCTCGCCAATTACCAGGTGGTGATGTTCCTCGACAACTACCCGGGCACGGCCGCCGAGCAGAGCGCGTTCCAGACGTACATGGACAACGGCGGCGGCTGGATCGGCTTCCACGTCGCGGCCTACAACGACACCTCGTCGAACGGCTGGTCCTGGTACCACCAGACGTTCCTCGGCACCGGGCTGTTCGCGTCCAACTCCTGGGGCCCGACCTCGGAGACGCTGAAGATCGACGATCCGGACCACCCGGCGACCGCCGGCCTGCCGGCCACCCTCACCTCGTCCGTCAGCGAGTGGTACAGCTGGCAGAACGACCTGCGGCAGAATCCGGCCATCGACATCCTGGCCTCGATGGACCCGTCGACCTTCCCGGTCGGCACCGACCCCAACCAGACCTGGTACAGCGGCTACTACCCGATCGTCTGGTCCAACCGGAACTACCGGATGGTCTACAACAACTTCGGCCACAACGCGATGGACTACGCCACCGACACCACGCTGTCGTCGACGTTCGCCAGCCCCCAGCAGAACCAGCTCCTGCTCCAGGAGATCAGGTGGGCGGCCGGCCAGTCGGGACCGATCACCCCGCCCGCCACGAGGACCGGCCCGATCCACGGGTACGGCGGCAAGTGCGTGGACATCGCCGGCGCGAGCAGCGCCAACGGCACGGCGGTGCAGCTCTACGACTGCAACGGCACCGGTGCGCAGAGCTGGACGGCCGGCGACGGCGGCACGCTTCAGGCGCTCGGCAAGTGCATGGACGTGACCGCCGCGGGCACCGCGAACGGCACCAAGGTGCAGCTGTACGACTGCAACGGCACCGGCTCGCAGGTCTGGCAGCCCGGCGCCGGAGGCGCGCTGGTCAACCCGCAGTCCGGGAAGTGCCTGGACGCCACCGGTCCCAGCTCGGCCAACGGCACCCGGCTGCAGATCTGGAGCTGCACGGGCGCGGCCAACCAGAGCTGGACGCTGCCGAGTTGATCCCCGCAGCCGGTCCCCGCCCCGGTGGGAGCGGGGACCGGCCCGGGGGCGTCAGGCCGGATAGGCGTGCGTCTGGGCCGCCTTGACCGTGGCCCACACCTGCGCGCCCGATTCCAGGCCGAGTTCGGCCACCGCGACCGTCGTCAGGTCGGCGGCCAGCGGCAGCCCGCCGGGCTCGCCGGTCAGGGCCACCCGGATCTGGTCGCCGTGCGACTCCATGCCGGTGATCACCGCCCGCCAGGCGTTGCGTGCGCTGGAGTCGGGCCGTTCGCGGTGCAGGGTGACGGCGCTCGGCGGGAACGCGACGAACGCCGGTCCGGTGAGCTTCTCCGTGGTGGTCAGGGCCAGTTCGGGGCCGACGGTGACCAGATGGCCCTCCGCCCGCCCCTGGTAGAGGTTCAGCCCGACCAGCCGGGCGATGTAGTCGGTGCGCGGGCGGCGGGCGATCTCGGCCGGCGTGCCCTCCTGCACCACCGTCCCCTGCTCGATCACCACCAGCCGGTCCGCCAGCACCATGGCGTCCAGCGGGTCGTGCGTCACCAGCACCGCCACCGCCTCGAACGCGGCCAGGTGGCGGCGCAGTTCGGCGCGCACGTCGAGGCGGGCCCGGGCGTCCAGCGCGGCCAGCGGCTCGTCGAGGAGCAGCAGCCGGGGCCCGGTCGCCAGCGCGCGGGCCAGCGCCACGCGCTGGGCCTGGCCGCCGGACAGGCGGCGCGGCTTGGCGCCCGCACGGTCCGACAGGCCCATGCGCGCCAGCAGTTCCGCGGCCCGCGCCCGCGCCTGCGCCTTCGGCACGCCCTGGCAGCGGGGGCCGAACGCCACGTTGTCCAGCGCGGACAGGTGCGGGAAGAGCAGGTAGTCCTGGAAGATCACGCCGACCGGCCGGTGCTCCGGCGCGACCCGCCACCGCCGCTCGGGCTCCTCCAGCGGCACGCCGTCCAGCCGCAGCCCGCCGCCGGTCAGCGGCGTCAGCCCGGCCAGCGCCCGCAGTGCGGTGGTCTTCCCCGCGCCGTTCGGCCCGAGCAGCGCCAGCACCTCGCCGGGCGCGACCCGCAGCCGGACGTCGAGCCGGAACGCCTCACGCTCCACCACGAGCCGGGCGTCGAGCCCCGGCGGCTCACCGGTCACCCGCGCCGGCTCCTTGTGCGTTCCCGTCGTCCCCGTCACGGCGCGGCCGCCCCCGTCCAGCGGTCCCGCAGCCCTGCCAGGACCGCGACCGACACCGCCAGCAGCACCAGGCTCAGCGACACCGCGGCCGCCGGGTCGTCCTGCAAGGCGAGGTACACGGCCAGCGGCATCGTCTGGGTGCGGCCCGGGAAGCTGCCGGCGAAGGTGATCGTCGCCCCGAACTCGCCCAGCGCGCGCGCCCAGGCCAGCACCGCGCCGGCCGCCACCCCCGGTGCGATCATCGGCAGCGTCACCCGGCGGAACGCGGTGAACCGCGAGGCGCCGAGGGTGGCCGCGGCCTCCTCGTAGCGGGTGTCCGCGGCCCGCAGCGTGCCCTCGACGCTGATCACCAGGAACGGCATCGCCACGAACGCCTCGGCGACCACCACCCCGGCCGTGGTGAACGGCAGCGTGATGCCGAACGCGGAGTCCAGCCAGCGCCCCACCACCCCGTTGCGGCCCAGCGCCAGCAGCAGCGCCACACCGCCGACCACCGGCGGCAGCACGAGCGGCAGCGTCACCAGCGCCCGCACGAGCCGGCGGCCCGGGAAGGAGGTGCGGGCCAGCAGCCAGGCCATCGGCACGCCCAGCACCAGCGAGACGGCCGTCGCACAGGTGGCGGTCTCCAGCGAGAGCCGCAGCGCCTGCCACACCGCCGGGCTCGACAGCTGGTGCGGCAGGCCCCGCCACGGCGCCCTGATCAGCAGCGCCAGCAGCGGCAGCAGCAGGAAGACCAGGCCCACCAGGGCCGGCAGCAGCAGCGGCAGCGGCACCCCGCCGCCCCCGCGGCGCAGGCCCCGGCCGATCGGCCCCCGTCCGGGGCCGCGCCGTTCGCCCGCGCCGCGGCGGGTCGCCGTCGAACTCATCGCTGGACCACGGTTCCTGGGGTCACGGCTTGAGGAAGCCGGCCTCGCCCAGCACCTTCTGGCCCTCGGCGGACTGCACCAGCGCGATGAACGCCGTCGCCGCCGCCGAGTTGGGGGCGTTCTTCAGGGCCACGATCGGATACGAGTTGATCGCCTCGGCCGACTCCGGGAAGTCCACACCGGCCACCTTGCCCCCCGCGGCCTTCACATCGGTGCGGTACACCACCGAGGCGTCGACCTCCTTCAACTCCACCTTCGTCAGAGCCGACTTGACGTCCTGCTCGTACGAGACCGGGGTGAGCTTCAGGCTGCTGGCGGTCAGCGCCGTCTGGGCGGCCGCGCCGCACGGCACGGTCTTCGCGCACAGCGCGACCTTCAGACCGGACTTCGTCAGGTCCTTCAGCGTGGCGATGTGGTCCGGGTTGCCCGGCAGGGTCGCGATCTCCAGCTGGTTGCGCACGAAGGTGGTCGGCGTCCCGCTGCCGTCACCGGCGTCGGTGACGATCTTCATCGTCTTCGGGCTCGCCGCCGCGAACACGTCCGCGGGCGCTCCGCCGGTGATGCTGGCCGCCAGGGTGTCGCTGCCGCCGAAGTTGAACACCACCTTGGTGCCCGGGTACGCCTTCTGGAAGTCCTCGCCGAGGGTGGTGAAGCTCTCCTTCAGCGAGGCGGCGGCGAACACCGTGACGGTGCCGGAGAGCTTCGCGGGCGCCGAGGACGCGCCGGCGCTCGAACTGCCCGACGGCTTGCCGGAGTCCGACGCCTGCGAGGAGTCGGAGGACGAGGAGGAGCAGGCGCTCAGGGCGAGCAGGGCGGCGGCTCCGGCCGCCGCGGTCCCGGTCAGGCGGCGCATCGCGGTACGGGTTGTCACTGGACGTCTCCCTCTCTGCCGCGCACGCGTGCGCGGATCCACGGCCGGGTCCGTCCCCGGACCCGGCCCGGTCACGGCGTCTCCACGACCACGTTGGTGGACTTGATCACCGCGACCGCCGGAACCCCCGGCTCCAGAGCCAGCTCCTCCGCCGACTCGCGGCTGATCATCGACACCACCCGGAACGGTCCCGCCTGGATCTCCACCTGCGCCGAGACGTCGCCGAGGATCACCTCGGTGACGATCCCGGCGAAGCGGTTGCGGGCCGACGACCCGGTGCGGGCCTTCTCCTCGCGCCCCAGTTCGCGCGCGAACGCGGCGAGCGCGGGGCCGGGGATGATGCGCCGGTCCTGCTCGTCGCGCTCGGCGGGCAGCCGGCCGCTGTCGACCCACCGCCGCAGGGTGTCGGCGCTGACCCCCATGAGTGCGGCGGCCTCACCGATCCGGTACGTGTGCATGTGCCGATGATAGTGCCGCATCTGCGAGGTGGAAGTCATCTGTCACATCGCATAGACCGCACGATCCGGCGGTACCGGCTCGCTCGTGCGAACCTACGAGCTGCGCAGCGAGGCGCGGCTGACCGGGGCCGGACGGGGCAGCAGCACGCCGTCCACGGTGAGGTCCACCCGCTCGTTGTAGAAGCACATCAGCCCGGTGATCGGCTGCAGCTGCCGGGTGGGGAAGTCGTAGGCCCAGGCGATGTCCCGGTGGACGCCCGCGGCGGTGTGCGCGGACCAGTAACCGCTGGTCGTGCCCTTGTACGGGCAGGCCGTCTCGGTGTCGGACGGCTGCATCCTGGTCAGGTCCACATGGACGCGGTCCAGGTAGTAGCGGGTGGGCAGCCCGGTCTCGAAGACCATGACGCACGTCGGCGCGTCCGCCAGCAGCGTGCCGTCCACCTCCACCCGCACCCGGCTGCCCGAGCGCAGCGCGTCGACCCGGGTGTACGGGTTGCGCGGGTGGACGAAGACCTGCTCGTCCTCCTCGAACCAGGCGTCGACCGCGTTCCACTCGAAGCGGACGGTGCCCGGCAGGCCCTCGGCGGCGCCGTCCTGCCACACCCACGCGGCGGACCGCCGCAGCGTCTCCCCGGCCCGCAGCGCATGCCGCCGCACCGGCCCGGGCGCCCAGTCCTCCGAGCGGCCCTCGTCCTCCAGCTCCGCGTCGATCAGGTCGTCGACCGGGACGCTGTACTGCGGGTAGCCCGGCCACTCCCAGACATAGCGGGCCCGGCGGGTGTCCAGCACCGGGCGTCCGTCGAGGTAGGCGCGGATGCGGCGGGGGACCGGCTCGGTGTGCCCCGCCGGGACGATGAACCCCGGGTAGTTCTGCGCGGGGTCGGTCCTTACAGGTGCGGCCATGGTCGGGCGAACCTTCCTGTGCGGCCCTTCGGGAAGCCTCGCGGCAAGGATCGCAGAGGCCGGCCGGGGCGGCACCCGGGCTCGGCCGTCCGGGGATCGGGCCCGGTACGGCGGGGCTCTCCGGCCCCCCGGGCGGGTGCTGCCCGCCGGACGGTTCCGGCGGGCAGCACCCTCGGGCGGGGACGGTCAGCCGGCCGCCCAGCTGGTCAGTCCGGCCCCGTACGCGTACAGCGGGTTGCCGTACGTCGTCGGGACGGGCTGGCCCGCGTCGATCTTCGCCCGGATGTCGGCGCGTTCCGCGTCGGTGGCACCCAGGTCGTAGGGCAGGTCCCAGGCCTCGTTGGCGTCGGCCGGGGTGTCGCCGCCGCCCGGCTTGAGGATCTGGTCCAGGCTGCGCGGCAGCTGCCACGGCAGGTGGCCGTGCGGGGTGTAGTCGCCGAAGAGCAGGCTGGCGGTGGCCGGCCCGACCTCCTCGCCGCCCCGGTAGGTCACCACGATCGCGTCCGCCAGGTCGTTCCAGTCGCTGATCACGATGGGCCGCGGCAGCGTCAGCACCACCACCACCTTGATGCCCTGGCTCTTGTAGTTCTGGATCAGGGCCAGTTGGTCGGCCGGCAGGTACGGCTGGGTGTCCGGCCACGCGGTGGCGTGGGTGTACGACGGCTCACCGACGTACACCACCGCGACCTTCGGGGCCGGACCGCTGCCCTGGTAGACGTTCACCCCGTTCTGCCCGGCTCTCGCCTTCAGGGCGTCGAGCTGGTCCAGCGAGCCGTAGTCGGGGTGGAAGTAGCTCGACCAGATGCAGCAGGCCGCGCCGTCCGTCGCCCGGTCGCCGGCGACCGCGATGCTGTCGCCGGAGGCGAGCTTGAGCGGCAGCACCCCGTCGTTCTTCAGCAGGGTGTTGGACTCGCGGGACGCCTGGTTGGCCAGCTGCGTGTACGACGGCTGGTGGAAGCGGTAGGGGCCGTTGACCGGGTCGCCGTACGGGTGGTCGAAGATGCCCAGCTCGAACTTGAGCTTCAGGATCCGCGAGACCGCGTCGTCGATCCGGGCCAGCGGCACCCCCTGCTCGAAGCTCGCCATGGTGAAGCCGGTCGCGCCCGGGTCGGCGCCGCCCATGACGTCCGAGCCGGCGTTGGCCGCGTTGATCCACGCGCCCGACGGCAGCCAGTCGGTGGTGATCAGACCGGTGTAACCGAGGTTCTGCCGCAGGTAGGTGAGGATCTTGGCGCTGTCGCCCGCACCCGGGCCGCCCGGGTCGAGGTACGAACTGCCCGCGTAGCCCGGCATGATGTTCACCGCGCCGGCCTCCATCGCGGCCTTGAACGGGATCATGTGGTACTTGATCGTGACCCCGTCGTAGACGATCCCGGCCTCGCCGCCGGCGCCCTCACCCGGCCAGTGCTTGACCGTGGCCAGCACCGAACCGGGGTTCAGCTCGGGGCCGCCCTGCAGGCCCGCGACCAGCGCCCGCAACTGCGCCGCGGCCACGTCGGCGTTCTCGCCGCCGCCCTCCTGGATCCGCGGGTAGAGCACCTTCGTGCCGACCTCGGCCAGCGGCGACAGGGTGCCGCGCGCCCCGACCTCCAGCTCCTCCTCCCGCTGCATGTTGCCCAGCTGGTAGTCCAGCGGGTAGTCCTTGCCCGCGGCCAGCGTGCTCTGCAGCGGGTAGGTGGTCTGGTAGCCGGCCGTGGTGTCGCCCGCGGACACCGGCGGGATGCCCAGCCTCGTCGCGGCCGTGGACATCAGCACGTTGTTCAGGTCGGCGGGCTGGGCGGGCCCGAAGTGCCAGCCGGACATGGGGTACTGCTGGACGTTGTAGAACATCTGGTACGCCTTCTCCTCCAGCGTCATCCTGCCGAGGAGATCGTTGACCCGGGTGTCGACCGGCAGCCGCCAGTCCTCGTACGGCTCGATCGTGCCGTCCTTGTTCAGGTCCCGGGCCCCGTTGACGATGTTCACGCCGTCGGCCGCCTGCTCGATGTCCGGCAGGTAGACGCCGAACTGCCGGATCTCGGAGGTGGTCCGCGCCCCCGAACCGCTGACCGCGACGACGAACCACTTGTACGTCCAGCGGTCGGTGATGTCCCAACTCGGCGTGTAGCTCGTGCCGGTGGGCTCGGCGACCTTGGTGTAGAGGTCGAGCAGGTTGCCGGACGCGGTCCAGTCGTAGTCGGTGCGGCTGATGTTGATCCACACCTCGTAGTGCGCGGTGCCGGCCACGGCCGCCCAGGACAGCGCGGGCCTGCGGGTGTTGGTGACCATCGCCTTGTCCGCGGGCGCGGCCAGCGCGAACTGGCCGGTGGTCGCGGGGGCCTTGGTGGGCCCGGAGAGCATCGGCGGGGTCGCCGTCGTGGTGTCGACGGTGCCGTAGACCTGGAACTCCCACAGGGAGTAGCCGTATCCGGTGGCCCGGGCGGTGCCGTAGAACCGCACGTAGCGGCCCTTGCCGGTGACCGGGAGCTTCTCCACGCCGCCCTTGCCGGTGGTGGTCGTGTAGATCGGCGTCCAGGCGGTGGCGTTGTCGGAGACCTCGATGCGGTAGCCGCTGGCGTACGCCGACTCCCAGTTGAGGACCACCCCGCTGATGGAGGCCGGGCCGCCGAGGTCCACCTGGAGCCACTCGTTGTCGGTGGAGAGGCTGGACCAGCGGGTGGTGGTGCGGCCGTCGAGCGCCGCGGCGGGCGCGTTGGCTCCCTCGTAGGACGACGCCTTGACCGGCTTGAACGCGGAGATCACCGTGCCGGAGAAGTCGCCGCCGCCCGGCGGGGTGGTGGTGCCGCCCCCGCCGCCGCTGGTGTACACCGCGAACTCCCAGAGGGAGTAGCCGTATCCGGTGGCCCGGGCGGTCCCGTACATCCGCACGTACCGCCCGGTGCCGCTCACCGCGAGCGTCTGGGTGCCGCCGGTGCCGGTCGTGGTGGAGTACGCGTCCGTCCAGGTCTGGCCGTCGGGTGAGACCTGGATCCTGAACGCCGTGGCGTAGGCGTTCTCCCAGGTGAGCACCACCTTGCACACGGTCGCCGACGCGCCCAGGTCGACCTGCAGCCACTGCGGGTCGGAGGCGGCCGACGACCAGCGGGTGCCGGCGTCGCCGTCGACGGCGGCCGAGGCGGGCGTGCCGCCGTTCTCCGTGGAGGACGCGGTGGCCGGGTGGTTGAGCGCGGCGTTGTCGGTGCCGCAGCCGCCGGACACCGACGCGCTGCCGTACACCTGGAACTCCCAGAGGGAGTAGCCGTATCCGGTGGCCCGGGCCGTCCCGTACATTCGGACATAGCGCCCGGAACCGTTTACGGAAAGCTGCTGCACGCCACCGGTCCCGGTGGTCGTCGAGTAGACGTCGGTCCAGCTGGTGCCGTTGTCGGAGGTCTGGATCCTGAACGCCGTGGCATAGGCCGTCTCCCAGTTGAGGGTGACGGAGGTGAGGGTCGCGCTGGAGCCGAGGTCGACCTGCAGCCACTGCGGGTCGGAGGCGGCCGACGACCAGCGGGTGCCGGTGTCGCCGTCGACGGCGGCGGACGCCGGCGTGCCGGCGTTCTCGGTGGACGAGGCGGTGGCGGTCTTGCCCTGCGACAGCAGGGTGTCGGCCGCCCGCGCGGTCCCGGTCGTGGCGCTGAGGGCGCCGCCGAGCGCCAGCGCCATGACGGCCACGACCGCGGTGAGCGGTCGGTGCCGTCTCATGCTGCGTTGCAGGTGGGACAGGATGCTCATCTGCATCTCCACGGGTGTGACGCCGCTGCCGCGCGGACGCGCCGCCGCCCGGCGGGCGGCGGCGTCACGGCAACGGCTGGGGGGAGGCTCCGGGCACGGGTCGCACCGATCGCGCCGGACGCGGGACGGCCGTCGTGAACGGTGCGGACTGTGCCGGGAGTTGATCGGGAGAGCGCTCTCCCGGGGAGTTTGGCCGTATCGCCGGAGCACTGTCAATCCCTGTGCGTACGCTGTCCCTTGAGGGAGTCCTCCACCCGGGGCTGCGTCCGGCCGGCGACCGCCGGGGCCTGCGGCTCCTCCTCGGCCTCCCGTTCGAGGGGACTGCGCAGAAATTCGCCCGTCGCCGAGCGCAACCCCGTAGGCTCGTGGCGTGAGCAGAGGTGTTCTGGGCATGCACTGTGCCCGCTGTGGCGAACTGGAGGCGCGCTTCCGGGATCCGGCCACGCCCAACCCCGGCGCTTTCCTCTACGGTTGGGCCACCCACCAGCTCGACGACCACGGAGCGGAACCCAAGCCGCGCGAGGACTGCCCCGAGTGCCGGCGCTTCACGGTGAACGCCGTCGGCGTCCAGGCCCGCGTGTGGGAGCGATGGGCGCTGACCCACTGGATGGCCTGCGAGCTGGCCCCCGAGTGGGAGTGGCAGAAGGGACCCTGAACGCGGCCCCATGGGCGGGCCGCGCCGGGCCACCTCAGCGCTGCGGTGCGATGACCGTGACGCCGGCGGGGGAGCCGTGGCTGAGCGCGGCCAGTGCCGCGGGCGCCGCGTCGAGGCCGATCACCTCGCCCACGAGCAGGTCGGGCCGTAGCACTCCGGCCGCCACCAGGCGCATCATCTCCGGGTAGGCGTGCGCGGCCATGCCGTGGCTGCCCAGCAGTTCGAGTTCGAGGGCGACCACCCGGTCCATCGGCACGGCGGTGGCGCCGCCGGGGAGCAGCCCGACCTGGACGTGCCGGCCGCGGGCCCGCAGTCCCGCGACGGAGGCGGCGCAGGTCTCCGGCGAGCCCAGCGCGTCCAGCGACAGATGCGCCCCGCCGCCGGTCGCCGCGCGCACCGCGGCGGCCGGACCGCCGTCCGCCCGCGCGGCGTCGACGCACACCGCGGCGCCCAGCGCGGTGGCCCGTTCCAGCGCCGCGTCCGCGGTGTCCACCGCGACCACCTGCGCGCCGCAGGTCGCCGCGATCATGACGGCGGACAGCCCGACCCCGCCGCAGCCGTGCACGGCCACCCACTCGCCCGGCCGGACGCGGCCCTGCGCGACGACCGCGCGATAGGCGGTGGCGAAGCGGCAGCCGAGCGCGGCGGCCGTGGTGTACGCCATGCCGTCGGGCAGCGCCACCAGGTTCACGTCCGCCTGGTGGAGGGCCACGTACTCGGCGAACGAACCCCAGTGGGTGAAGCCCGGCTGCTGCTGCCGCTCGCAGACCTGCTGGTCGCCGCGGGCGCAGGCCGGGCAGCGGCCGCAGGCGCAGACGAAGGGGACGGTCACCCGCGCGCCCGGCGCCCACCGGGTGACGCCGGGGCCCACCGCCTCGACGACACCGGCGAGTTCGTGGCCCGGCACGTGGGGGAGCGCGATGCCGTCGTCGTGGCCGAGCCAGCCGTGCCAGTCGCTGCGGCACAGGCCGGTCGCCTCGACGCGCACCACCACGCCGTCGTGCGGCGGCACCGGCTCCGGGACCTCGCGTACCCGCGGGGGCCGGCCGAACTCCTCGAACACCACGGCCCGCACGGGCCACCTCCCTCTCGCCTTGCCTCGTGCCCTGGCCCTGCGGGCGGCACGTCCGTCCTTGCTCTTGCCGTTCTTGC
>WRCZ01000040.1 GCA_009783685.1 Actinomycetes bacterium | reverse complement strand
GACCTCTCGGGGATGAGCAAGGCCGAGACCGAGCGGATCTGGCTGCCGTTCAGCCTGTGGCTGCCCGCCTGCGCCGCGTTCCTCCCGCGGCGGGACCACCGCGGCTGGCTCGCCGCCCAAGCATTGGCCGCGCTGCTGCTCAACCACCTGCTGCTGACCGGCTGGTGAGCCGGCGGCCGGGGACGGCGGGGGCCGGTACCGGAGGAGGCGGCGGCCTCCGGGCGCGACGGGCTGCCCCGGCCCGAGGCCGGGCGGCGGCCGCCGCGCATGACGCGCCGCGCAGCCGGGTCCGACGGCCGGCACGGCGTGCTGGTTCTGCGGGAACCCGCACCCCGGAGCAGGCGGCGGGACAGCGGCGCCCGACGAGGTGCCCGCAGCGAGTCCCGTGTCACTGCGCGCACGGGGCGGTGGTCCGCCGAGTGCGGCGAGCACGTTCGCGGTGTGGCGCCGGTCGCCGCCGGGTGGCGGCGGGTCCGGTTCAGAACAGGGGGAGCAGAGCGGCGGCCTCGGCCTCCGCGGCGGCCGCCTCGTCGACGTCGATCTCCAACTGCCGTCCGTGCGCGGGCAGGTCGACGAGGCGCAGGGAGCCCCCGCACGACACCAGCGGCCCGCCGGCCACCTTGGGCTGCCCCGGCGGGTCGTGCCGCCACACCCGTCCCTTGTTCAGCCGTCCGGCGACCGGTCCGGCGGCGATCGGCCGCCCGCAGTCCGGGCACTCCACACGCGGAAGTTTCACCCCTCCAGTGTGGACCGACCCACTGACACCCCGCCCGCATCCGGGCGGGCCCCGGTCCCGCGCACCCCTGACGACGCCCTGCTGGTGGGCCCCGCGGCAGGCGGGCCGGCTCCACGTTCCCCCGGCTCCGATCCATGGCATGATGCAGCACCACAGTGGCCGTGGATCAGTCAAGGGGCGTGCGGGGTGGCGGGGTTAGCGGACCTGGAGCGGGCGGATCCGCGGCAGGTCGGACGGTTTCGGATCGTGGCACGGCTCGGCGCGGGCGGCATGGGGCAGGTCTTCCTGGCCCGCTCGCCCGCCGGCCGCCCGGTCGCCGTGAAGGTGGTGCGGCCCGAACTGGGGGAGGACGGCGAGTTCCGGCGGCGGTTCGCGCGTGAAGTGGCCGCGGCCCGAAGGGTCAACGGCGCCTTCACGGCCGGGGTGGTGGACGCCGATCCGGACGGCTCCCCGGCCTGGCTGGCCACCGTCTACGTGCCCGGGGTACCGCTCGGGGAGGCGGTCGCCGCCCACGGGCCCTGGCCGGCCCGCTCCGTCCTGGCGCTCGGCGCCGGCCTCGCGGAGGCGCTGGAGGCGATCCACGCCGCCGGGGTCGTGCACCGCGATCTCAAGCCGTCCAACGTGCTGCTCGCCGCCGACGGCCCGCGGGTGATCGACTTCGGCATCTCCGCCGCCACCGAGACCAGCATGCTGACCCGGACCGGAACGACGATGGGCACGCCCGGCTTCATGTCGCCGGAGCAGCTCACCGGGGATCCCGTCGGGCCCGAGAGCGACGTGTTCAGCCTCGGCGAGGTGCTGGCCTACACCGCCACCGGGATCGGGCCGTTCGGCACGGGTTCCGCCCACGCGCTGTCGTACCGCACGGTGCACGAGCAGCCCGGCCTGGACGCACTCCCGCCGGAGCTGCGCGCGGTGGTCGCGGACTGCCTGGCCAAGCGACCCGGCGAGCGCCCCACCGTGCCCGCCCTGCTCGACCGGCTGACAGCCGCCGGCAGCACGGACCCCTCCGGCCATGCCGAGACCGCAACGCTGCTGCTGGGCGAGCCCGGCTGGATGCCCGATCGGGTCGCCCGCCTCGTCCACGAGAACACCGCCACCGCACTGCCCCAAGTCGCCCCGCCCGTAAGGGAGTCGCCGGGACAGGCGTCGGCGGCCGACGCGCCCACGACACAGGATCCGGTGGACCCGACCCCGGCACCGGCCCCGTCCGCGGGTGACACCGGACATCCGGCGACCGCCGCCGGGCCCGAGGCACCGCGCCACGGGCCGGCCTCGCCCGAGGCAGCCCGGTCCAGCATGCCCGCGGCCCCCGCGTCCACCCCACCCGGGATGCACGAGGCGCCCACCCGGACGGGGACGGCGGCGCCGTTCGACGCGCCCGGCCCGCCCGCACCGCCCGGTCCCGGCCGGTCCGGTCCCGGCCCGTCCGCTCCTGCCGATCCGCCGGGCCGGCCCGGCGAGGCGCCGTCCGCGCCGCCCACCCCGCCCCTCGACCCCGCCATCCTGCTCTCCCGCCGCCGCGCGCTGATCGCCCTCACCGGTGCGGCGGCCGCGGGCGTGGGCGTGGCCGTGTGGTCGGTCGTCGACAACGGCGGCTCCGGATCGCCCTCCGGCGGAACCCCGCAGGGTACCGGCACGTCCTCGCCTGCCCCCACCACATCGCCCGCGCAGGCAGGCGGCGCGACGCCGCGCCTCGACGCCAAACCCGGCGAGCAGCGTTGGGCCTTCGCCACCGGGGACGCGGTGACGGCCTCCCCGGTGGTGGCCGACGGCGTCGTCTACGTGGGCGGCAACGACCACCTGCTGTACGCGGTGGACGCCCTCACCGGATCCGAGCAGTGGGCGTTCCGCACCAGGGACACGGTGGACGGGTCGGCGGCGGTGGCCGGGGACGCCGTCTACGTCGGAAGCGTCGACTTCAACCTGTACGCCGTGGACACGGCGTCGGGGTCCCAGCGCTGGACGTTCCCCACGCAGTCAGGGGTCTACTCCTCGCCGGCGGTTGCCGGTGGCCTCGTCTACTTCGGGAGCACTGACTACAACCTGTACGCGCTGGACGTGGCGACGGGGACGCAGCGCTGGGCGCAGGCGACCAAGGTCACCGGGTTCTCCTCGCCGGTCGTGACCGGCGGCGTCGTCTACGTCCTCAGCGACAACGAGGACCTGTACACGTTCGACGCCAAGACCGGCGCCCGCGGCTGGATGCTCCCCGCGTCCGGCGACGTCTACGGGGACCAGCGGCCCGTGGTGGCCGGCGGCATGGTCTACTTCGGCAGGTCCGACGGGCGCCTGTATGCGGTGGACGCCGCGACGGGCAAGGAGCGGTGGCGCTTCCCGACCGGCGGCCCCGTGCACTCCTCACCCGCGGTCGCCGGGGGCACGGTCTACATCGGCAGCGACGACCACCACCTGTACGCGGTGGACGCCAGGACGGGCGGCCGGCGGTGGGCCTTCCGCACCAACAACTGGGTGCGGACCACCCCCGTGGTCGCCGGCGGGGTCGTCTACGTCGGCAATGACGGCGGCAACCTCTACGCGGTGGACGCGGCGCACGGCGAGCAGCGCTGGACCTTCCACGCCGGCGCCCCTTTCAACTCGTCGCCCGCAGTGGCCGGAAACCTCGTCTACATCGGCAACGACGACCATCACCTGTACGCCGTGCAGCGGTGATCCGGTCCCCGCGCCGGCCGAGGGAGGTCCCTCGGCCGGCCGCTCGTGCCGCGAGGGGCGGCTAGAGGGAGAAGCGGGCGACGAACGTCCTGCCGGCCGCGCCCGCGACGTCCACCGAGAGGTGGAGGTCGGGGGAGGTGGCCAGGACGGTGACACCGGGGTCGGTGGAGGTGACACGCGAGACGGCGCCGTCGACGGTGACCGTCACCGGTCCGGTGAGCTGCTGGGTCGGGTCGCAGACGGCCACGCTGAGCTTGCCGTCCTTGCGCCGGGTGACGACCGAGGCGGTCCCGTCCACCTGGATCCCGGCGGCCTTGGGCGCTCCGGCCTGCCAGACGTTCGCCATCGCGACGCCGGACCCGGAGCGGCTGACGGCCTGCACCTGGGGGGTGTTGGCGGCGACCGTCACATCGTTGGAGGCGGCGAACGCCTCGGTCTGGGCCGAGGTCGCGGCGGGCAGCTGGATGTAGCGGTAGCTGCCACCGGCCGGGCTCACGCCGTGGTCGACCCACATGGTCACGAACCGGCGGGTGTAGGCGGTGGTGTCGTCGTAGACACCGCGGTGGTCCATGTCGGTCCACCTGCCGGTGCGGTCCTCGCGCAGCAGGTTCACGTGGCCGCCGACCGGGAAGACGTAGCCGCCGAGGTTGTCGACGAAGATCCACTGCGGCTGGACGACGGCCGGGGTGCTGCTCGGGGTGGCGAGCACCACGCTGCCGTCGACGTGGATATTGGCCCGCCCGTTGGGACCGATGTTGCGGTTCTCGATGACCGTCTCGACCGTGTGGCCGTCGGTGCTGGTGATCCCGGCGCCCAGGCAGATCACGGCGTCGTCGATGCAGAACCAGGACTTGCGGCCCTTGAGCGTCTGCACCGCGAACGACAGCCCCATGCCAGCGGCCACGTTCCCGTCGAGCAGGGCGCCGCCGGCCCAGGTGTTGGTGGAGCCGCGGTTGGTGCCGAGCGCGAGCGTCTTGGTGTCGAGGGTGACGCCGGGCACCCGGTACTTGTCCGCGGCCGGCCAGTAGCCGTTCGTCCAGTGCCCGGGCTGCGTGGCCAGGTAGAGATAGGTGGCGCCCTCGCCGGTGTACCAGCCTTCGAGGTTCTCCTTGTTGGCGCTCTCGTAGGGCTTGATGTGCGTGGTGTCCATCGCGATGGCGAAGGCGAACGCCGGCCGCCGGTGCACGATCCTGGCCATCGACGTCGCCACCACGGTCGTGGTCGACTCGGCGGCGGTCGGGACGTGGGTGTCGGCGACGACGGCCCGGCCCAGCGCGATGGACGAGACCCGCACCTGCTCCAGCGGCACCGAGTCGTAGGTGAAGAAGTCCTGGTAGGTGTCGGCGGCGATCCAGCCCTTGACCTGAGCGCGGACGGCGCGGGCATGGCCGGGCGGGAAGACGCCGGCGAGCTGGAGCAGCGTGGCGGAGGTGAGCCGCCCGATGCGGTGGTCGGTCTCGTAGAAGCGGGAGAGCGCCCGGCCGCGCACCATGTCCATGAACGCCCCGCGGTAGATCCACGGCACGTAGTTGGCCTGCGTCCAGGTGTGGACCCGCTGCACCTGGTCCGCCGTCGCCGCCCACGGGGTGCCCTGCAGGGCGACCAGCAGATAGGTCAGGTACTGGAGCAGGGACACGCCGTAGGAGCCGTTGTAGGCGAAGTAGGTGTGCTGGAGGAAACCGCCGTCGGGGTAGAAGCCGTCACCGCTGGTGCTGTACGGGAAGAGGCGCGCGATCGCCGTCATGGCGCTCTCGATCACGCTCGCGTCCTCGCTCAGCGCGCCGCGCACGGTGGTGATGGCACAGGTCCAGTTGAGGTTGGCGCCGGTGGCCGTGCCGCCTCCCACCCGGCTCGGGTCGGGCAGGTACCGGGCGATCGCGGTCGTGGCGGTGGCGATCTCGGCCGCGGTCAGCTGCGGGTACAGGGCGACGCAGACGTCGTTGAGGGCCAGCGGTATGCCGATCTGGAAGTCCCACCAGTTGTCGTACTGCGCGGTCACGCCGTACTTGTGGGACAGGAACCAGTCGAGGGCGGACCGGATGTCGGCCAGCAGCTTCGGGTCGCCCGCCAGCGACGACCCGGGGGAGGCGTAGGCCAGGGCGAGCTGGCGCAGCCGCCCGAGCACGTCGCGCTGGACCGCCGAGACGGTGCTGCTGTCCAGGTCCGCCCACAGGTACGTGCGGGAGCCGGAGGTGTCCAGCGTCGACCACAGGTCGCTCGCGGTCCTGGCCATCGCCTGCACATAGGTGTCGATCACCTGGTCGGAGGTGTCGTAGCTGCCGATCAGGGTGTCGTGCCACTGGTTCCGGACCTTCGCGAAGTCCGCGGCCGTCGCCGCACCGGCCCGGCCCGGTGCGGCGACGGCCGAGCCGAGGAACCACGCGGGGGCCAGCGCGGCCGCGCCCAGCAGGGTGGAGCGGCGGGTGACGCCGCGGGGGGTGTGCTCAGCGGACATGAGAAGACCCTCACGGTAGGGGAGGAGGACGGCAGCCGGGAGCGGGCCGGAGCGGCCGGTGTCCGGCGGCGTGAGGGATCGTGGCTCCACGCCACCCTGGAAGTCAAGAGATAATACGTATTAGCATGGGGTCCGGCGGAGACCGGCCGGACCGTGCCGGCCGGGAGGCGATCGTCCGGAGAGGAGGGTGGCGTTACGATGCAGCACGTGACGCAGCGCCGGAAACAGGTTACCCAGGCCGAGGTGGCCCGCCTCGCGGGTGTCTCGCAGGCGATGGTCTCCCTGGTGCTCAACGACTCCGACGGGGTGCGCGTCGCGCCGGAGACCCGCAAGCGCGTCGAGGAGGCGCTGCGGCAGACCGGGTACACCGTGGACATCATGGGCCGGCGCCTGCGCGGCAAGTCGAACCAGATCCTCGGCGTGTTCACCTACGAGGCGGTGTTCCCCTCCGGCACGGCCGACTTCTACGGGCCGTTCCTCGGCGGTATCGAGGAGGAGTCGGAGGCCCAGGGGTTCGACCTGCTGCTCTTCACCAGCCCGGGCCGCCGGCAGGGCCGGCGCAAGGTCTACGAGGAGGGGTCGAACCGCCTCGGGATAGCGGACGGCTGCATCCTGCTCGGCCGGCACACCGATCGCGACGAGCTCGACCAGCTGGTGGACGAGCGGTTCCCGTTCGTGTTCATCGGCCGGCGCGAGTCGTCCGCCGGGCCGGTGAGCTACGTCGGCGGCGACTACGCCGCGGCCACCGCGGCCCTGTACGAGCGCCTGTGGTCGCTCGGCCACCGCCGGGTGGCGCTCGTCGGGTACCGCGAGGAGAGCGAGTCGACGGCCGACCGCCGCTCCGGGTACCTGCGCGCCTGCCGGCGGCACCGCAAGACGCCGCTGGCCCTCACCGACGACGATCCGTCGGCGGTCTTCGAGCGGCTGCGCGCCGACCAGGTCACCGCCGCCCTGGTGGAGACCACCGAGATGGCCGTCGCGCTGCACGCGCTGGCGATGAGCGCCGGACTGCGCGTGCCCGAGGACCTGTCCATCGGGGTGCTCGGTGACACCGACCCGACGCAGACCTCGTCGTGGCCGCTGCGGTCGACGCCCGAGATCGACTGGACCACGTTCCGGATCCCCCGTCGTGAGATGGGCGCCCGCGCGGTGCGCATCCTGGTCGGGATGCTGCGCGGCGACATGGAACCCGGTCG
Source organism: Actinomycetes bacterium (assembly GCA_009783685.1). GTDB lineage: Bacteria > Actinomycetota > Actinomycetes > Streptomycetales > Streptomycetaceae > Actinacidiphila. Next base: position 11,634 of record WRCZ01000040.1, on the reverse strand, counting down.
CAGGACGCAGGTCCTGCTCCCGTGCGAACTGGTCGACGGCTCCACCGTCACCGAGGCGCCCCGCACCCCTCGCCGCTGAGCCCTCGTCGCCCGCGGCACCGAGCCGCGCGCCGCCGGGCCCGGCGGCCGATCGGCCGTGCCCGGCGCCGGGTGGCGGCCCCGAACCTTCCTCGAAACTTGCCGTTGACTTCTCCGGAATCCTTCCCTAGCGTGCGCTAATACGAATTACCAAGGAAGGACGCGCGGGTGAAGGAACTACGCACGGACGTGCTGGTCGTCGGAGGAGGGCTCGGTGGCATAGCCGCCGCCCTGGCCGCGACCGAGCACGGCGCACAGGTGGTACTCACCGAGGGCCCCCGCTGGCTCGGTGGGCAACTCACCGCCCAGGCCACCCCGCCGGACGAGCACCCGTGGGTGGAGATGCTCGGCGTCACCGCGTCGTACCGGTCGATGCGGGACGGCATCCGCGGGTACTACCGGCGCCACTACCCGCTGACCGCCCAGGCGCTGCGCGCCCGCCAACTCAACCCGGGCGCCGGCCTGGTGAGCCGGCTCTGCCACGAGCCGCGGGTCGCCGTGTCGGTCCTGGAGGCGATGCTCGCCCCGGCCCGCAGCTCCGGCCGGCTCACGGTGCTGCGCCCCTACCGCGCGGAGTCGGCGGCCGTCGACGGCGACGCGGTGACCGCGGTGACCCTGGTGCCGGACGGCGACACGGCGGACGGCCCGGTCACGGTCCACGCCCGGTACGTGATCGACGCGACGGAGACCGGCGACCTGCTGCCGCTGGCCGGCGCCGAGTACGTCACCGGAGCCGAGTCACGGGACGAGACCGGCGAGCCCAGCGCGAAGGACACCGCCGAGCCGCTGACCATGCAGGCCGTTTCCTGGTGCTTCGCCGTCGACCACGTCGACGGCGACCACACCATCGACCGGCCGGCGACGTACGACCACTGGCGGTCGGTCCGCCCGGACATCTGGCCGGGACCGCTGCTGGCGTTCTCCTGGCCCAACCCGCGGACCCTCGAACCGTCGAACGGCTGGCTCGACCCCAACCCGCACGACGACCCGCTGGCCGTCGAGGCGGACCAGAGCAAGAACGCCGGGACCGACGACCTGTGGCGGTTCCGCCGCATCGCGGCCCGCAAGCTGTTCGAACCCGGCGCCTACGCCAGTGACATCACCCTGGTGAACTGGCCGATGATCGACTACATGGACGGACCCCTGTTCGAGGTCTCGGCCGACGAGGCGGCCAAGCACCGCAACGGCGCGCGGGAGCTGGCGCTGTCGGCCCTGTACTGGATGCAGACCGAGGCGCCGCGGCCCGACGGCCGCACCGGATTCCCGTCCCTGCGGCTGCGCGGCGACCTGCTCGGCACCGACGACGGCCTGGCCCAGGACGTGTACGTGCGCGAGTCCCGCCGCATCCGGGCCGTCACCACGGTCCGGGAGGACGACGTCTCGCTGGCCATCCGCGGCGAGCACGGCGCGACCCGCTACCAGGACTCGGTCGGCATCGGCATGTACCGGATCGACCTGCACCCCTCGACCGGCGGCGACACCTATCTCGACGTGGCGTCGGCACCGTTCCAGATCCCGCTCGGCGCGCTGCTGCCGCAGCGGCTGACCAACCTCCTGCCGGCCGCCAAGAACATCGGCACCACGCACATCACCAACGGCGCCTACCGGTTGCACCCGGTCGAATGGAACATCGGCGAGGCCGCCGGCACCCTCGCCGCCCACTGCGTCACCACCGGCCGCACGCCGCACGGCGTGCACGCCACGGCCGAGCACCTCCACGACTACCAGTCCCTGCTGTCCCGGCGCGGCGTTCCGCTGGCCTGGCCCGAGATCCGCGGCTACTAGAACCGAATCCTCTGGAGCAACGATGAGAACCAGACGCCTCCGGCTCACCTCCCTCGCCCTGTCCGCCGTCTCCCTGCTGGCCGTCTCCCTGGCGGGGTGCTCCAACGGGTCCGGATCGGGCGACAAGGACGTGTCGCTGCGGATGACCGTGTGGAGCAACGACAAGTCGCAGACGGCACTGTTCAACAGCATCGCGGCGGACTACCGGAAGACCCATCCGGACATCGCGTCGATCACCTTCGACTACATCCCGATCGACAACTACACCACCGCGCTGACCACCCAGATCGCCGGCAGCAACCCGCCCGACATGGCCTGGGTGCTGGAGCGGGACGCCCCCGACTTCGTGTCCTCCGGGGCGCTCACCGACCTCACCCCGACCCTGAAGAAGGCGGCCGGCTACCAGTACGACGACCTGGCGCCCGCGGCCACCAAGCTGTGGAAGCAGGGCGGGGACCTCTACGCGTACCCCTTCTCCACCTCGCCGTTCGGGATGTTCTACAACAAGGACCTGCTCACCCGGGCCGGCGTGACCAAGACCCCGGACCAGCTGGTCGCCGACCACCAGTGGACATGGCAGAACGCGGAGAAGATGGCCGCCCAGGTGGCCGCCCACACCGGCAAGCAGGGCCTGGTGATCCGCGACTGGGACTACAAGACATGGGTCCAGCTCGCCGGCCTGTGGCGCGGCTGGGGCGCCGACGCGTGGTCGGCCGACGGCAAGACCTGCCAGTTCGACTCGCCGCAGATGCAGCAGGCGATGACGTTCCTGCACGACGCGATCTTCAAGGACAAGGCGCTGCCCGGCCCGGGGGAGACGGCCGACTTCTTCGCCGGCGAGTCCGCCCTCACCATCACCCAGATCAGCCGTGCCACGCTGCTGGCCGACCACCCCTTCGACTGGGGTATCGTTCCGCTTCCGGCCGGACCGGCCGGGGCGTCGCAGGTCATCGGGCAGGCCGGCATCGGTGTCATGACGAAGGGGTCGCACAAGCAGCAGGCGGCGGACTTCCTCGCCTACTTCACCGACGCGGCCAACTCCGCCAAGCTGGCCCGCTACTTCCCGCCCGCCCGCAACAGCCAGCTGACCACCGCCACCCTCGCCAAGGCCAACCCCATGTTCACTCCGCAGCAACTGCAGAACGTGGTCATCGACGGCATCAAGACCGGCTCGGTCCTGCCGTCCCACCAGAACAGCGCCAAGATCGCCAACCTCGTCCAGAACGCGCTCGACCCGATGTGGAAGTCCGGCGCGAACGTCGGCTCCGTCCTGGCGGGCGTGTGCAAGGCGATCGCACCGGCCCTGTCCCAGTGACGACCATGCAGAAGATCCAGCCCACACGGGAGCGGGCGAGCACCCCTCGCCCGCCGGCCGGGTCGGGGCGGTTCTGGACCCTGCGGCGGCAGGACACCTTCAGCGGCTGGCTGTTCGTCCTGCCGCAGACCCTCGGGTTCCTCGCCTTCGTCCTCTACCCCCTGATCGCGGTCGTCTACTACAGCTTCCACACGTCCAACGTGCTCTCCGGCGTGACGAAGTACGCGGGGACCAGGAACTACTCGCAGCTGGTGCACGACCCCGCGACGCCGTCGGTGGCCCGCGCGACGGTGCTGTTCTGCATCGGGCTCGTGGTGATCAACATCGCGCTGGCCATGCTGCTGGCCGTGCTGCTGAACCAGCGGCTGCGCGGCACCACGGTGTTCCGGACGCTGTTCTTCTCGCCGGTCGTCGTCTCGCTGGTGGCCTGGACGATCACCTGGAACTTCCTGCTGCAGAACAACGGCGGCATCAACTCGATGCTGCACGTGGTGGGCATCCACGGGCCGAACTGGCTGCGCGGCGACAACTCGGCGCTGGTGTCGGTGGTGATCGTCCAGGTGTTCAAGAACGTCGGGCTCAACATGGTGCTGTTCCTCGCGGCGCTCCAGGGCGTTCCGCGGTCGCTGCTGGAGGCCGCCGAGATCGACGGCGCCGGGCCGTGGCGGCGGTTCCGCTCGGTGGTGCTGCCGATGATCAGCCCGACGACCCTGCTGACCACGATCGTGACGATCAGCGGCTCCCTGCAGGTGTTCGCCCAGATCCAGATCCTCACCGAGGGCGGTCCCAACAACCGGACGAACGTCCTCGTGTACTTCTTCTACCAGCAGGCCTTCGACAACCACGACTTCGGCTACGGCAGCGCCGTCGCGGTCGTGCTGTTCGCGATCATCCTGGTGCTCACCCTGATTCAGTGGCGCCTGCGCAAGAAGTGGGTGTTCTATGAGTCTTGAGACAGCCGCCCGGCAGCCGGTCGGGCTCCGGCACGCTACCGCCGAGCCGCAGGCCCCGGGGCGGCGCCCCGGCCGGTGGAAGAAGCCGCTGCTGTACGCGGTGATGGTCGTGCTGGCGATCCCGTTCGTGTTCCCGACCTGGTGGATGATCACCTCCTCGCTGCTGCCCGAGAACGAGGTGCTCAGCTATCCGCCGAAGCTGCTGCCGCTGCACCCGCAGTGGTCGAACTACCGGACCGCGTTCGCGAACTACCCGCTGGCGCACCAGTACCTGAACAGCCTCTACATCGCCCTGCTCGTCACCGCGGGCACGATGCTGGTGGCGTCGCTGTCCGGGTACGCCTTCGCCCGCATCCCCTTCCCCGGCAACAAGGTGCTGTTCCCGCTGATCCTCAGCGGCCTGCTGATCCCGACCGAGGTCACCATCATCCCGCTGTTCAAGATGGTGGACCGGATGGGACTGACCAACACGCACTGGCCGCTGATCGTCATCCCGATCCTCGGCGCGCCGAGCGTGCTGGGCACGTTCGTGATGCGGCAGTTCTTCCTGGCGATCCCCGACGAACTCGAGGACGCCGGCCGGATGGACGGCCTGGGCCGGTTCGGCCTCTACTTCCGGGTGGCGCTGCCGCTGGCCCGGCCGGCGCTGGCGTCGGTGGCCATCTTCACGTTCCTCAACAGCTGGAACATGTACCTCGAACCCCTCGTCTACGAGACGGACAAGAAGAACTACACGCTCCCGGTCGCGCTCACCCAGTACACCGACGCGTACGGCTCCCACCTGTGGAACATCCAGCTCGCCGCCTCCGTGACGACGGTCGTCCCGGTGCTGCTCGTCTTCATCGCCGCCCAGCGGCACTTCGTGGAAGGCCTCGCCCAGACCGGGCTCAAAGGCTGACGTGGCGGCCCGTCACGCGGTGCCCGCGCGCGGCGCCCGCTCACCCGCGGGCGACCGCCGCCGCCGCGGACGGGGAGGCGGCCGACGGAGTGCTCCCGCCGTGCCGGTCCGGCGAGTTCCAGCCGGCCGTCACGGTGTCCATCGCCGCCACCGCCCGGGCGATCCGGCGCTCGCTCGACCGTACCGTGCGGCTGAACTCGACGTGCAGGAAGGGGACATGGGCGGCCGCGGCGACCGCGCTCTGCGCGTTCGTACGGCCCTCCAGCGAGCAGTCGTGCGCCCACGCCCGGCACACCTCGAAGCCCTTGCCGCTCAGCGCGCGGGCCAGGGTGCGCGCCTCGGCGTGGGCGTCGTCGGCCTTGCCGGTGGACACGATGACGTCGGAGCCGGGCTGCGAGGAGTCGGCGAAGCCGTGCACCTGGATGCCCGGCAGTTGCCGGCGCACGAGTTCGGCGCAGACCGCGTCGAAGACGGTGTCCTGGCGGTGCGCCACATCGGCCGAGTTGCCCTCGCCGGACCGGCGGTGGGCGCCGGCCAGCACCATCACGCCGCCGGAGGTGCCGCGCAGCACGCCGACGCCGAGCTTCTCGGAGTCCTCGTCGGCGACCGGGTGCGGCACCTGGACCGACCAGCGCACCGGGGCGCTGAGATCGACGTAGACCCGGCCCCAGCCGCGGTTGCCGGTGCCGCCCTCGTGGGAGTCGGCGATCTCGGCGAAGCGGCGGCCGGTCCGGGTGTCGGTCAGGGTGCGCAGGTCGAAGCCGACCTCGGCGAGCCGGTCGCGGGCCGGCTGCTCCCGGTGGTCGAGGAGGAGGCCGACGCCGCCGGCGACGCTCGCGCGCTCGGCCTCGGTCGGCGGACGGTACCCGCCGGCCCTGTCGATCATGGAAGTGAAGTCCGTCACGCGGCGTTCGAGGTCGATCCGCCCCGCCGCCGCTCCGCTTGAACCCGACTGCCCCGCTGAGGACCGGGCTGTAGCACCATCACCACCGCTCCAGAAGAGGAGCAGAAAAAGTCCGCCGAGCAGCACAACCATCGCTGTTGCCACAATCGTTATGCGTTTCAGGGAACCTGTTTCCATAAAACGTTGATAATACCCCGGTGAAGAGAACGTCAAACGGCTCGTTGCGGACCCTGGGCACAACGCTTCTGGTCGTGCTGCTGCTGAGCAGTATGTCCGGTTGCTTCGGGAAGGCATCGGGCAGCTCCGCCGGCAGTGCTGCCGGAGGGCAGGACGGACCGACCTTCACCGTGGCCGCGGCAGGCGACATCCTGATCCACCCGCAGCTCACCGAGCAGGCCATGCTCGACGCCAAGCGTCACCACGTCAAGGGCCCCTACTTCGGCGACATCATGGCCGGTGTCGAGCCGGTGATCAGCAAGGCCGATCTGGCGATCTGCCACCTGGAGCCGGTGCTGGGCACCACCAACGGGCCCTGGTCGTCGTACCCGAACTTCCTCGTGCCGCCGCAGATCGCCACCACGATCAAGGACATCGGCTACGACACCTGCTCCACCAACTCCAACCACTCCCTGGACGGCGGCTACGCCGGCGTCAAGCGGACCCTGGACACCCTGGACAAGGTCGGCCTGAAGCACACCGGTTCGGCCCGCACCAAGAAGGAGCACGACACCCCGAACATCATCGATGTGAAGGGCGTCAAGGTCGCCCAGATCTCCTTCGCGTTCGGCTACAACGCGCACGAGGTGCCCAAGGACAAGCCGTGGCTGGTCAACAAGACCAGCCTGAAGGCGATCAAGGCGGCCGAGAAGCGGGCCCGCGCGGCCGGCGCCGAGGTGGTGATCCTCAGCATCCACTGGGGCCGCGAGGACTGGCCCAACCCCAGCAAGTCGCAGCTGGAACTGGGCCGGCAGATCGCCACGCAGACCGGCATCAACCTGGTCATCGGCCACCACGCGCACGTCGTGCAGCCGATGGAGAAGGTCCACGGCACCTGGATCGCGTACGGCCTGGGCAACCAGGTGGCCCGCCACGACGTGCCCATCGGCCTGACCGAGGAGGGCGTGATCGGCTGGTTCACCTTCACCAAGCACCACGGGAAGTGGGACGTGAAGGCCCAGTACGTGCCCACGTTCGTGGACCTGCCGCCGACCCAGGACGTGAAGGGGCAGAACCCCGACCCCGGTGTCACCGCCGCCGAGGACGGCACCAGCGGGCAGGGCACCCTCGTGCAGCCCGTCCGTGACCACCGCCTGGTCGACATCGCCCGCTCCCTGCGCGCGGACAAGACCCAGCACACGCTCACCGAGCAGCAGCGCGCCCGCTACCGGCTGGCCTTCGAGCGCACCCGCGGCACCCTGCTCAACCGCGGCGCCGCGAAGGACGGGCTGACGCCCCTGCTCGACCTGCCGGACTGACCCGGCCGGCCGGTGGACGAACCGGGGCCCGGTCCGATCCGGACGGCCCCGAGGGCGCGGCGTGCACGTGAGGGACCTCGCGCACGCCGTGCCGCGCGGCGCCGTCCGGCGCCGCCGCGCAAGCAGCCGCAGCTCAACAGCACCAACACCATGGGGAGGGACGCTCCGTTGGCCGTCTGGCAGACAGCACGGGGTCACAAGGCACGCCGCAGGGCCGACATGTCGCTGCTCGGCGGCATCCGGCCGCCGATCGCGGCGCTGGCCGCGGCACTGCTGGCGCTCGCCGCCATCACCGCGCTGACCATCGGGCAGGTCAGGAGCGTGGGACAGCCGAAGGCCGTGCTCACCTCGCAGCAGCACTTCGCCGAGGACGGAGCGATCGCGCTGCGCGCCTCGCTCGACGAGAGCGTCACGGACCTCACCAGGACCGCGTCGCTGTTCAACGCGGGCCGGCCGGTGCCCGCCGACGCGGTGCTGGACAAGATCGGCAGCGTCTACCAGAAGTGGCTGGGCACGGCCGTCATCGAGATCAACTCCGGCAAGCTGCTCGCCGCCCGCGGCGAGAACATGCCGCTGACCGCGATCGACCGGTCCAAGCTGTCCGACGAGGACGGCCTGCGGCCGCGGATGATCAAGCTCAGCAACGGTGAGACCCGGCTGCTCACCTTCGCGCTGCTGTCCTGGCCGGGCAAGCCGCAGGAACTGCTGATCGCCTCCAGCAGCCTGAAGTTCCCCGGCATCAGCCTGGGCGACTTCCGGGCCATCGCGGTGCTCGACTCCGACGGCGAGATCCTGTCCACCGACGGCATCCCGGCGCCCGAACAGGTCCTCACCGCCGACGAGCGCGAGGGCGTCAAGCGGTCCAACGCGCAGATGGCGGCCTACGCCAAGATCGTCGCCAAGCGCACCGACCACGACCCGCTCACCACCAGGGACCCGGGCGAGGGCGGCTTCCTCGGCATCAGCGGCAGCCTGACCGGCGGCATGTTCCAGGGCGACCGCTCCGTCGCGGGCTACGCCACGCTCGCCGCGCCGCAGCCCGGCACCAGCACCACCGCCACCGGCCTGGGCCTGACCGTGCTCGCCATGGTCAGCGTCGCCGAGGACCCCACCCGCACCGACCACCCGCTGTTCGGCCTGCTCGCCGCGGCCGCCCTGCTGATCCTCGGCACGGTGGCGGTCGCGGTGCTGTTCGGCGTCGTGCAACGGCCGCTGCTGCGGCTGTTCCTGGAGGCCCGGCGGCTGCACCAGGGCGACCTGGCGCGGCCGGTGGACCTGCCCGCGTACGGCGAGACCGCACGGATCGGGCGGGCGCTGGAACGCCTGCGGCGCCAGCTGCGCGGCGAGTCCCCGCCGGAGCACGCCGGAGGGTGGACGGAGCAGCCCGGAGCCGCGGGACCGGACGCGGCACTGCCCGCGCCGCGGCTGCGGTGGTTCGGCACCCGCAGCGTCGTCGCCCTGGTCGCCGTCATCCTGCTGGCCTGGTCGGCGCCGCTGATGCTGCTGCTCAACCGCGCCGACGCGACGGTGATCATCCCCCAGCAGGTCGTCAACGACCAGCGCGAGCGCACCGACACCCTCACCGACCGGGTCCGCCGGGCGCTCAACGAGGGACAGGCCGACCTGGCGTCGGTGGCCTCGCTGATCGGCAACACCACCGCCGACGACCAGATGGCCGTGGTGCTGGAGCGCACGATGGGCGACCACCTGCGCTACAAGTCGCTGTACGTGCTGTCCGGTTCCGGCGAGAAGGCCAGCGTGCTGGCCCGGGCCGGCGACCGCCCGCGGAACGTGGAGGACCAGAAGCCGCGCAACCTGGAGGTGCGGGTCGTCAACGACTCCGGCAAGGAGCCGGTGATCGCCGGCTACGCCGAGATCCCCGGGCGCGACGGCGCCGTGGTGGTGGGGGAGTTCCGCATCGACTTCCTCAACTCGCTGCTCAAGCGGCCCGGTCTGGGCTCGATCCGGGTGGTCGACGCGCACCGCCGGGTGATCGCGGGCAACACCGGCTACCGCGCCTTCCAGAAGCTGCCCTCGGAGCGGCTCGACGAGCTGGTCGAGGCGTCCGCCATGAAGGTCGGCGTCAGCGCCCACCCGGGCAGCGTCGTCTACCGGCACCACGGCAAGGCGCAGATCGCCGCCGCCGCGCCCTTCGTCGGCGGCGGCGCCGCCAAGGACCTGGGCTGGTCGGTCGTCAGCTGGCAGCCGGCCGCGGGACTCGACATCCCGGAGTACCGGCTCCAGCACCGCACCACGCTCGCCGGGCTGCTCGGCCTGACGCTGGTGGCCGCCTGCCTGGGCTGGCTGCACATCGTGGTGGTCCGCCCGCTGCGCACCCTGGCCGAGCAGGCCGAGGCGCTCGCGGACGGCGACCGCAGGACCGTGCTCTACCCGCGCCACCACGACGAGGTCGGCGCGGTCACCCGCAGCCTCGAACTGATCCGGCAGCGCCTGCAGGAGCAGCGCAGGACGACCGCCGCCGGAAGGAACTGAGATGATCTTCCTCTACTGCGTGCTGGTCACCAGCTGCACCGTGCTGCTGATCGCCGGTGTCGTCGAACAGCGCCGGCACAACGCCAACCTGGCGCAGATACCGGTGCGGGTGCTGGTCAACGGCATCCGCGGCAAGTCCTCGATCACCCGGCTGTGCGCCGGGGCGCTGCGCGGCGGCCGGCTGGTGACCGTCGCCAAGACCACCGGCACCGCGGCCCGCTTCATCCACCCCGACGCCACCGAGGAGCCCGTCTACCGCAAGTTCGGCATCGCCAACGTCGTCGAGCAGATCGGCATCGTGCGAAGGGCCGCCTCCTACCAGCCGCACGCCATGGTCATCGAGTGCATGGCGGTCATGCCGGCGCTGCAGGAGATCAACCAGAGCAAGCTCATCAGGTCCACGATCGGCGTGCTGTGCAACGTCCGCGAGGACCACCTGGCGGAGATGGGCCCGACGCTGGACGACGTGGCGCGCTCGCTGTGCCGGTCGATGCCGGTCGGCGGGGTCTGCGTGACCGCGGAACGGGAGCGGTACGCCATCCTCGCCGAGGAGGCCGCCGCCCGCGACTGCGAGCTGATCTACGCCGACCCGGAGACGGTCAGCGACGAGGAGCTGCGCGGCTTCAGCTGGTTCACCTTCAAGGAGAACGTCGCCATCGCCCTGAAGGTCGCCGAACTCCTCGGCATCGACCGGCAGACCGCGCTGACCGGGATGTACGAGGCGCCGCCGGACCCGGGCGTGCTGTCCGTCGAGCGCTACCTCACCCCGGAGGGCAAGCGGCTGCGGTTCGCCAACGTCTTCGCGGCCAACGACCCCGAGTCGACGCTGATGAACATCGAGCAGCTGCTCGACCTGGGCGCGGTGCACCGGCCGCTGAACGTGCTGATCAACTGCCGGCCGGACCGCGTCGAGCGCAACGGCCAGATGGGCGCGCTCGTCCCGCACCTCGCCCCCGACCACGTCTTCGTGATCGGGCACCCGGCGAAGAGCGCGATCGACGCGATCCCGGCGGAGTGGCGCGGGCGGGTCGTCGACCTCGGCGGCGAGCGGCGCGACCCGGACGCCCTGCTGGCCGACGTGCTCGGCCGGCTCGGCCCGGACTCCTCGCTGGTCGCGATCGGCAACATCCACGGCCGCGGTGAACTCCTGCTGGAGCGGCTCTCCGAACTCGCACCGGACGACGACGGTCAGGAGGCGGCGGACGACCTGGGAAGCGCCTGGACGGACCAGGCGCTTGAGGACGAGGCGGCGGTCTGGGCGCACGCGGCCCCGACCCACCACACCGTGGTGCCCGGGCAGATGGCCCCACCCGACGTCGAGGACACCACCCGGATCCCGGTGGTGGCCGAAACGTACCCCGTCGACCCGGACGACGACTGGCCGCAGCCGACCCGCCCCGCGCCGCACTGGGCCGCCCAGCCCCCGGCCGACCAGCACCCGTCCATGCCATGGCAGAACCCAGGAGACAACCGATGATCCCCGACGCCCTCACCCCGGAGATCGCCGCGATCGGCATCGCCCTGGGCCTGCTCGCCTCCCTGGTCTGCTACCTGACCACGAACCTGTCGCCCGGCGGCATGATCACGCCCGGCTGGCTCGCGCTCACCCTCGTCGAGGACCTCCAGCGCGCCTCGATGGTCGTCGGCGTGACCGTGCTGACGTACGTGACCACGCTGCTGCTCCAGCGGTTCGTGATCCTCTACGGCAAGCGGCTGTTCGCGGCCGTCGTGCT
>WRCZ01000039.1 GCA_009783685.1 Actinomycetes bacterium | reverse complement strand
GTGCGGTCCATCTCCTCCGTCGCCACCGCGGTCGCCAACGGCGACCTGACGAAGAAGATCGATGTCGACGCGCGCGGCGAGATCCTGGAGTTGAAGAACACCATCAACACGATGGTGGACACGCTGTCGGCGTTCGGTGACGAGGTCACCCGCGTCGCCCGCGAGGTGGGCACCGAGGGCATCCTCGGCGGCCAGGCGCGGGTGCCGGGCGTGGCGGGCACCTGGAAGGACCTGACGGAGTCCGTCAACGGCATGGCGTCCAACCTCACCGGCCAGGTGCGGCAGATCGCCCAGGTGACGACGGCCGTGGCCCGCGGCGACCTGTCGAAGAAGATCGACGTGGACGCCCGCGGGGAGATCCTGGAGCTGAAGACCACCATCAACACCATGGTCGGGCAGCTGTCCGCCTTCGGTGACGAGGTGACCCGGGTGGCCCGCGAGGTGGGCACCGAGGGACGGCTGGGCGGTCAGGCCCGGGTGCCGGGCGTCTCCGGCATCTGGAAGGACCTCACCGACTCGGTGAACCTGATGGCCAACAACCTGACCAGCCAGGTCCGCAACATCGCCCAGGTCGCCACCGCGGTGACCCGCGGCGACCTGAACCTGCGGATCGACGTCGACGCGGCCGGCGAGATCCTGGAGCTGCAGGACTACATCAACACCATGATCGTGCGCCTGCGCGAGACCACGCTCGCCAACAAGGAGCAGGACTGGCTCAAGGGCAACCTGGCGCGCATCTCCGGCCTCATGCAGGGCCGCCGCGACCTGCGCGACGTCGCCGCGCTGATCATGAGCGAGCTGACCCCGGTGGTGTCCGCCCAGCACGGCGCGTTCTTCCTCGCCGAGGACACCACCGAGGCGGGCGAGGACTACGAGCTGAAGCTGATCGGCAGCTACGGCTTCTCGCGCCGGACGATGCCCACCGTGTTCATGCCGGGCGAGGGGCTGATCGGGCAGGCCGCGGTGGAGAAGCGCTCGATCCTGGTCGAGCAGGTCCCGCCGGGCTATCTGAAGATCACCTCCGGGCTGGGCGAGGCACCGCCGTCCCACCTGATCGTGCTGCCGGTGCTCTTCGAGGGCCGGGTACTGGGCGTCATCGAGCTGGCCGCGTTCCAGCCGTTCACGCAGATCCAGAAGGACTTCCTGAACCAGATCACCGACATCATCGCGATCAGCGTCAACACCATCTCGGTCAACACCAAGACCGAGGGACTGCTCAAGCAGTCCCAGGAGCTGACCGAGCAACTCCAGGAGCGCTCGGCGGAGTTGGAGAACCGGCAGCGGGCGCTGGAGCTGTCCAACGCCGAACTGGAGGACAAGGCCGAGCTGCTGGCGCGGCAGAACCGCGACATCGAGGTGAAGAACACCGAGATCGAGGAGGCGCGGCAGGTCCTGGAGGAGCGCGCGGAACAGCTCGCCGTCTCCATGCGCTACAAGTCGGAGTTCCTGGCCAACATGTCGCACGAGCTGCGCACGCCGCTCAACTCGCTGCTGATCCTGGCCAAGCTGCTCGCCGACAACGCCGACCGCAACCTGTCGCCGAAGCAGGTGGAGTTCGCCGAGACCATCCACGGCGCGGGCTCGGACCTGCTCCAGCTGATCAACGACATCCTGGACCTGTCGAAGGTCGAGGCCGGCAAGATGGACGTCTCGCCGACCCGGATCGCGCTGGTCCAGCTCGTGGACTACGTCGAGGCCACCTTCCGGCCGCTGACCGCGGAGAAGGGCCTGGACTTCTCGGTGCGGGTCTCGCCCGAACTGCCGGTCACCCTGCACACCGACGAGCAGCGGCTGCTGCAGGTGCTGCGCAACCTGCTCTCCAACGCGGTGAAGTTCACCGACAGCGGCTCGGTGGAGCTGGTGATCCGGCCGGCCGGCGCCGAGGTGCCGCAGTCCATCCGCGAGCAGCTGCTGGAGGCCGGCAGCCTGCGCGAACCGGACCAGCCGCTGATCGCGTTCTCGGTCACCGACACCGGCATCGGCATCGCGGCCAGCAAGATGCGCGTCATCTTCGAGGCGTTCAAGCAGGCCGACGGCACCACCAGCCGCAAGTACGGCGGCACCGGCCTGGGCCTGTCCATCAGCCGGGAGATCGCGCGGTTGCTGGGCGGCGAGATCCACGCCGACAGCCAGACCGGCCGCGGCTCGACCTTCACCCTCTACCTGCCGATGTCGCTCGGTGACGTGCCGCCCGCGGTCGGGCAGGCGCCCTCCGGCGGGCAGAGCGAGGGCGAGCAGCAGGGCGGCAGGACGCGTAGCCCCGGCAGCAGCCTGGCCCGGCTGCGCCGGCGCTCGGCGCAGCCCGCACCCGAACCGGCCGGCGTCAACGCCAACGGGAACGGGAACGGCTCCGCGAACGGCAACGGCGCGCAGAGCAACGGCCGCCCGCAGTCCAACGGCCGACTGCCCGCCCCCGAGTCGTGGATCGAGGACGCCGACTCCGACGCCTACACGGGCTTCTCCGGCGGTTTCAGCGGCGAGAAGGTGCTCATCGTCGACGACGACATCCGGAACGTCTTCGCGCTCACCAGCGTCCTGGAGCAGCACGGTCTGACGGTGCTCTACGCCGAGAACGGCCGGGAGGGCATCGAGGTCCTGGAGCAGTACGACGACATCGCGGTCGTCCTGATGGACATCATGATGCCGGAGATGGACGGGTACGCCACGACTGCGGCGATTCGCAAGATGCCGCAGTTCGCCGGACTGCCGATCATCGCCCTCACCGCGAAGGCGATGAAGGGAGATCGTGAAAAGGCCATCGAATCAGGAGCGTCGGATTATGTGACGAAGCCGGTCGACACCGATCATCTGCTGACCCTCATGGAACAGTGGATGCACGCGCGCTGATCCCTTGCGCCCGGCCCCCGGTGTGGCGGTTTTGACGCCGGGGGCACGCTTGCGGTACGAACTTTTGCCAACTCGTGTGTCTGGTGAGGTGTGAGGGTGCCGGATGCGGGGAACCTTCTGGACTCCGCCTGCGTTTCCGGTACGTGTTGAGTGACCTGGCGGTGACAGGGTGTGGCGAACGGCGGGGTGCGGCTACCATGACCGGCACAAGGACGGGCGGCATGACGGAGCTGTCCCCGGGGGCGGCGACCGGCGTAGGGCCGGGGCGAGGAGGGCGGGCCATGGTGCAGAAGGCCAAGATCCTCCTGGTCGATGACCGGCCGGAGAATCTGCTGGCGCTGGAGGCGATCCTCTCGGCGCTCGATCAGACCCTGGTGCGGGCATCGTCCGGGGAGGAAGCGCTCAAGGCGCTGCTCACCGACGACTTCGCGGTGATCCTGCTCGACGTGCAGATGCCGGGCATGGACGGGTTCGAGACCGCCGCGCACATCAAGCGGCGGGAGCGGACCCGGGACATCCCGATCATCTTCCTCACCGCCATCAACCACGGCCCGCACCACACCTTCCGCGGCTACGCGGCCGGCGCGGTCGACTACATCTCCAAGCCGTTCGACCCGTGGGTGCTGCGCGCCAAGGTCTCGGTCTTCGTCGACCTGTACATGAAGAACTGCCAGCTGCGGGAGCAGGCGGCCCTGCTGCGGCTCCAGTTGGAGCAGGGCGTACCGACCGGCGCGGGCTCCAACGGGAGCAGGGAGCCCGTAGGGCTGCTCGCCGAGCTGTCCGCCCGGCTGGCCGCCGTCGAGGAGCAGGCCGAGGCGCTCAGCAAGCAGCTCAACGAGTCCGCGGACGCTGCGGCGGTGGCCACCGCCGCGCACCTGGAGCGCAAACTCACCGGCCTGCGGCGGGCGCTGGACGCGCTGGAGCCGCCCGGCGCGGGTGGCGACGGCATCGTCAAGCAGCAGGGACCGGAGTAGC
Organism: Actinomycetes bacterium; assembly: GCA_009783685.1. Taxonomy (GTDB): domain Bacteria; phylum Actinomycetota; class Actinomycetes; order Streptomycetales; family Streptomycetaceae; genus Actinacidiphila. The sequence goes on along the minus strand of WRCZ01000039.1, from coordinate 14,979 downwards.
GGGACGCGGCACCGCGCCCCGCGCACCCGGCGCCAACGCCGGGCCGTCGACCAGGGTTGACGCGGCGTCAACCATCTGATCGGTGCGGCCCGACACGAACGGGCGTATCCATGGTCAGGCGTGATCCCCGATCACAAGGGCGGTAACCTCACCACCATGGCCTCCCGTACGTCCGGCACCGCCAAGAAAGCCCCGGCGAAGCCTGCGGCCAAGAAGGCCGCGGCGAAGAAACCCGCGGCCAAAAGCGCTGCCTCGAAGGCGCCGGCGAAGAAGGCGGCGGCCAAGCCCGCACCCAAACCCGCACCGAAGGCGGCCCCTTCGCCCACCAGCGGCCTCTACCGCTTGGTGCGCGCGCTGTGGCTGGGACTCGCCCACACCGTCGGGGCGGTCTTCCGCGGCATAGGGCGCGGCGCGAAGAACCTGGACCCGGCCCACCGCAAGGACGGCCTGGCCCTGCTGCTGCTCGGCCTGACCCTGGTCGTGGCCGCCGGCACCTGGTCCAATCTGCAGGGCCCGGTCGGCGACCTCGTGCAGACCGTGGTGACCGGCGCCTTCGGCCGCCTCGACCTGCTGGTGCCGTTCCTGCTGGGCGCGGTCGCGATCCGGCTGATGCGGCACCCCGAGCAGCCCGAGGCCAACGGGCGGATCGTGATCGGCCTGTCCGCCCTCGTGATCGGCGCGCTCGGCCTGGTCCACCTGGCATGCGGCTCGCCGAGCCGGGCCGACGGTGCCCAGGCGATGCGCGACGCCGGCGGTCTGATCGGCTGGGCCGCCGCGTCCCCGCTGCGCTACACCGTCGGCGCACCGCTGTCCGTCCCCCTGCTGCTGCTGTTCACCGCCTTCGGGCTGCTGGTCGTCACCGCCACCCCGGTCCACGCCATCCCGCATCGGCTGCGTGCGGCCGGCACCCGGCTCGGCCTGTACGCGGGCGTCGCCGAGCCGGACGCCGTGCCCCTGGAGGACTTCTTCGACGAGGACGAAGCCGGCGACCCGCAGGACGCCGACGACGAGTCCCCGGTGCGCCGGCTCCCGATGCGCTTCACCAAGTCCCCTGCCGGATCCGGCCCGGACCCGTACGACGTCGACCGCGACGGCGCCATGGAGAGCGAGGCGGAGCCCAAGCCGCGCCGCCGGCCCCGGCGCCGCGCGGAGGCCGCCGACCCGGACGGGGGGCCGGACGCGGTGGACGTGGCCGCCGCCGCGGCCGCGGACCTCGACGGCGCGGTGCTGCACGGCGTGCAGCCCTCCCCGCTGGTGGCCGACCTCACCAGCCGGATCAGGAAGCAGGTGCCCGCCGCCCGCGGCGAGGACACCGGCGGCGGCCCGGAGGGCTCCGTCCCCGACCTCACCAAGCCCGCGGCCGAGTCCGCGAGCGAGCCGCTGCCGCCGCGCGCCGAGCAGTTGCAGCTCTCCGGTGACATCACCTACGCGCTGCCCTCCCTGGACCTGCTGGAACGCGGCGGGCCGGGTCGCAGCCGCAGCGCCGCCAACGACGCGGTGGTCGCCTCGCTCAGCCAGGTGTTCAAGGAGTTCAAGGTCGACGCGGTCGTCACCGGCTTCACCCGCGGCCCGACGGTCACCCGCTACGAGGTGGAGCTGGGCGCCGCGGTCAAGGTCGAGCGGATCACCGCGCTGGCCAAGAACATCGCCTACTCCGTCGCCAGCCCCGACGTGCGGATCATCAGCCCGATCCCCGGCAAGTCCGCGGTCGGCATCGAGATCCCGAACAGCGACCGCGAGATGGTCAACCTCGGCGACGTGCTGCGCTCGGCCGACGCCGCGGGCGAGGACCACCCGATGACCGTCGCGCTCGGCAAGGACGTCGAGGGCGGCTACGTGATGGCCAACCTCGCGAAGATGCCGCACATCCTGGTGGCCGGCGCCACCGGCTCCGGCAAGTCGTCCTGCATCAACTGCCTGATCACCTCCGTGATGGCCCGGGCGACCCCGGACGAGGTGCGGATGGTGCTGGTCGACCCCAAGCGCGTCGAACTCACCGCCTACGAGGGCATCCCGCACCTGATCACCCCGATCATCACCAACCCCAAGCGGGCCGCGGAGGCCCTGCAGTGGGTGGTGCGCGAGATGGACCTGCGGTACGACGACCTGGCCGCGTACGGGTTCCGGCACATCGACGACTTCAACGCCGCGGTGCGCTCGGGGAAGGCCAGGACGCCCGAGGGCAGCGAGCGGGAGCTGTCGCCCTACCCCTACCTGCTGGTGATCGTGGACGAGCTGGCCGACCTGATGATGGTCGCGCCGCGCGACGTGGAGGACTCCATCGTCCGCATCACGCAGCTGGCCCGGGCCGCCGGCATCCATCTGGTGCTCGCCACCCAGCGCCCCAGCGTCGACGTCGTCACCGGCCTGATCAAGGCCAACGTCCCCTCCCGGCTCGCCTTCGCCACCTCCTCGCTCGCCGACAGCCGGGTCATCCTCGACCAGCCGGGCGCCGAGAAGCTGATCGGCAAGGGCGACGGACTGTTCCTGCCGATGGGCGCGAACAAGCCGACCCGCATGCAGGGCGCGTTCGTCACCGAGGACGAGATCGCCAAGGTCGTCGACCACTGCAAGGCGCAGCTCACGCCCACCTACCGCGCGGACGTCACCGTCGGCAGCGGACCGAAGAAGGAGATCGACGAGGAGATCGGCGACGACCTGGACCTGCTGTGCCAGGCCGCGGAACTCGTGGTCTCCACCCAGTTCGGCTCGACGTCCATGCTGCAGCGCAAACTGCGGGTAGGCTTCGCCAAGGCAGGCCGGCTGATGGACCTGATGGAGTCGCGCGGCATCGTGGGACCCAGTGAGGGGTCCAAGGCTCGCGATGTGCTGGTGAAAGCCGACGAGCTGGACGGCGTCCTCGCGGTCATCCGCGGTGGGGACGGCCCTTCCTGAGCGCCGGTGGCCGCGGTCACCCGGTCCGATAGTCCGAGGATCTGTCAGAAGGTGTGCGGATCCGAGACTCGGGGCAAGTTCTGGGGCAACCGTTTCTCCGGCTCGTACGTCAACCTGTTACAGAGGTCGACCGGTCTCTGCCCCGGGCGGAGCCTCAGCCCGTGTGGCGGACAAGAACGGTCGTCCGCTTGCTCCCGCGTTTTGTACCGCCCCTAGACTGAACTTCCAGCAGGTGGCTGCACGCTCGAAAGGCGCCCTCGTGTCCATCGGCAACTCGCCCTCCGACGACCGGCCTTCGGTCGGTCGCGCCCTCGCCCAGGCCCGCGTCGAGTCCGGGCTGTCTGTCGACGAGGTCAGCACCGCCACCCGGGTGCGCGTCCCGATCGTCCAGGCGATCGAGCGGGACGACTTCTCCCGGTGCGGCGGCGACGTGTACGCGCGCGGGCACATCCGATCGCTCGCACGCGCCGTGGGGCTCGACCCCGAGCCCCTCATCGAGAGTTACGACGCCGAGCACGGCGCACCCGCCGCGACCGTGACGGTGCCGCCGGTCTACCAGGCCGACCGCGGCAAGATCCGGTCGACCGAACCCCGCAGGCCCAACTGGACCGCCGCGATGGTCGCCGCCATCGTCGCCGTGGTGGGCTTCGTCGGCTACACCGCCTTCAGCGGCGGGAACAACGGCAAGTCGACCGCGGGCGCCACCACCACGCCGACCGCCACCCGGACCACCCCGACGCACACCCCGCAGAGCAACGGCGTTCCCTCGCCGCCGCAGCCGACCAACAGCGCCATCGCCGCGGCGCCGCCCGGGAAGGTGACGGTCAAGGTGACCGCCGCCGGCGGCATCAGCTGGATCCAGGCCACCGACAGCAACGGCAAGCAGCTCTACCAGGACTCGCTGCACAAGGGGCAGTCGATGACCTGGACCGACGACAAGAAGATCAAGCTCATCATCGGCAACGCGGGCGCCGTCCAGCTGTTCGTCAACGGCAAGGACCTGGGCGCGGCCGGCAACGACGGCCAGGTCGTCCGGCTCACCTACACCCCCGGGGACCCCACCCAGGGCTGACGCCGACCGCCCCGACGGGCACCCCGGGCCGCCCACCGCGCTGCGCCCGGGGTGATCTGCCGCACTGCCGCGGGCGCACCGTCACCGCGCCGGAACTGCACCGCCGCCTGAGACCGGCCGGAAATCGTCCTGACCGGCGGTAGCGCAGGCCCGCGGCGCCCGGGGCGGTGACCAGGCACCCGGTACTCTGGGCACCATGCCAGAACCCCGTACCGTCGCTCTTGTCACGCTCGGCTGCGCCCGCAATGAAGTGGACTCCGAGGAACTCGCCGGCCGGCTGGCGGCGGACGGTTGGCAGCTCGTCGACGACGCCTCCGAAGCCGACGTGGCCGTGGTGAACACCTGCGGCTTCGTCGACGCCGCCAAGAAGGACTCCGTCGACGCCCTGCTGGAGGCCAACGACCTCAAGGCGCACGGCCGCACGCAGGCCGTGGTGGCCGTCGGATGCATGGCCGAGCGCTACGGCAAGGACCTCGCCGAGGCGCTGCCGGAAGCCGACGGCGTCCTCGGCTTCGACGACTACGCCGACATCTCCGACCGCCTGCAGACCATCCTCAGCGGCGGCGTGCACGCGCCCCACACCCCGCGCGACCGCCGCAAGCTGCTGCCGGTCAGCCCCGCCGAACGGCAGACCGCAGCCGGCGTCGCCCTGCCCGGCCACGGGCAGGGCACCGACGCCGCGTCCGGCGCTGCGAACGGCGACGCGGAAGGAGCCGGCGACGGGGCGCTGGACTTCGCGGAGGCGCCCGCGGACCTGCCCGACGGCCTCGCCCCCGCCTCGGGACCGCGCGCACCGCTGCGCCGCCGGCTGGACTCGGGGCCGGTCGCCTCGGTGAAGCTGGCCTCGGGGTGCGACCGCCGCTGCACCTTCTGCGCGATCCCCTCCTTCCGCGGCTCGTTCATCTCCCGCCGGCCCTCCGACGTCCTGGGCGAGACCCGCTGGCTCGCCGAGCAGGGCGTCCGCGAGGTCATGCTGGTCAGCGAGAACAACACCTCGTACGGCAAGGACCTCGGCGACATCCGGCTGCTGGAGACGCTGCTGCCCGAACTCGCCGCGGTCGACGGCATCGCGCGGGTGCGCGTCAGCTACCTGCAGCCGGCCGAGATGCGGCCCGGCCTGATCGACGTGCTGACCTCGACACCGGGTGTCGTGCCCTACTTCGACCTGTCCTTCCAGCACTCGGCGCCCGGCGTGCTCCGCGCGATGCGCCGCTTCGGCGACACCGACCGCTTCCTCGACCTGCTCGACACGATCCGCGGCAAGGCCCCCGAAGCCGGCGTCCGATCGAACTTCATCGTCGGCTTCCCCGGCGAGACCGAGGACGATCTCGCCGAACTGGAACGGTTCCTGACGTCGGCACGGCTCGACGCCATCGGCGTGTTCGGCTACTCCGACGAGGAGGGCACCGAGGCCGCGACCTACGAGAACAAGCTCGACGACGACGTGGTCGCCGCCCGGCTGGCCCGGGTCTCGCGGCTGGCCGAGGAGTTGACCGCGCAGCGGGCCGAGGAGCGCGTCGGCAGCACCGTGCGGGTGCTGGTGGAGGCGGTGGACGAGGAGACCGGCGAGGTCACCGGCCGCGCCGACCACCAGGCGCCGGAGACCGACGGCCAGGTCGTGCTGACCGACGCCGGGGGCTGGTGGGAGCCCGCGCCGGGGATGTTCGTCACCGCGCGGGTCACCGGCACCGAGGGCGTCGACCTGATCGCCGAGCCGCTGGCCGTGGACGAGGCCGACCCGGACGCGGCCGGCCGGGACGACGGCCGGAACGAGCCAGGTGCGGCCGGGCGTGGTGCCGCTGCGACGGTGCGGGGCGGTGTGCCGGGTGGGGCGCTGCTGACCTCGGTGCCGGGCGCGCCCGCCGGCGCCGACGGCGCACCCGAGGGCGCCGAGGCGGTGGCCAGATGACGGAAGCCCCCGCGTCGCCCCCGTCCGCCCCGGACCACCTCGGCGATCCCGAGGGGTCCAGGCCCGGACTGTGGAACGTGGCGAACCTCCTGACGATGGCCCGGCTGGTCCTCGTCCCGGGCTTCGTGCTGCTGCTGGTCCACGGCGACGGCCACGACCCGGCCTGGCGTTCCTTCGCCTGGGCCGCGTTCGCCGTCGCCATGATCACCGACCTGTTCGACGGTGAACTCGCCCGCCGCTACGGCCTGGTCACCGACTTCGGCAAGATCGCCGACCCCATCGCCGACAAGGCGATCATGGGCGCTGCTCTGGTGGGCCTGTCGGGTCTCGGGGACCTGCCGTGGTGGGTCACCATCGTGATCCTGGTGCGCGAGATCGGCATCACGCTCATGCGGTTCTGGGTGATCCGGCACGGGGTCATCCCGGCCAGCCGCGGAGGCAAGCTGAAGACGCTCACCCAGGGCGTGGCCGTCGGCATGTACATCCTCGTGCTGACCGGCCCGCTGGCGACCATCCGGGCCTGGCTGATGGGCGCCGCGGTGGTGCTGACCGTGGCCACCGGCCTCGACTACGTACGGCAGGCGATCGTGCTGCGGCGCGCCGGGCTGGCCGCCCAGGCCGCCCGGGCGCAGGCGCAGGCCCAGGCCCAGGCGGGGCAGGGACGGGCGCAGGGGCACGGGGCATGACGGTCGACGAGGGGGCGGGCACGCGGGCCGCGGAGGTCCTGCGGCTGCTGGAGTCCGCCGGCGCGACGCTGGCCGTCGCGGAGTCGCTCACCGGGGGACTGGTCGCCGCGGAGATCGCCGCCGTCCCCGGCGCGTCGCGGAGCTTCCGCGGCTCGGTGACGGCCTACGCCACCGAGATCAAGCACCTGCTGCTCGGGGTCGACGACCGGTTGCTCGCGGCTCGCGGCGCGGTCGACCCGCTCGTCGCCCGGGAGATGGCCGAGGGCGTGCGGGACCGCCTCGTCGCCGACTGGGGGGCCGCCACGACCGGGGTGGCCGGACCCGACCCGCAGGACGGGCAGCCGGTGGGCACCGTGTTCGTGGCCGTCGCGGGCCCGGAGCGGACCGAGGTGCGCCCGCTGCTGCTGAGCGGGGACCGCACCGCCATTCGCACCGCTTCCGTGGCGGCCGTCCTGGAACTGCTCACGGCGGAGCTGAGAAGGAGTACGGTGGCACGTCCGGGGTCCGCACCGGAGCCCGGACAACGCTCCTGGTAGGAGTCCGGGGGCCTCGCAGAGGGAAGAAGACGGGGGGACGTGATGTTTGCAGCCCAGAGTGAACACGTCTTCGCTCCCCGCACGGCCGGTGCCCGAGGCGGTACGGTGGGGCGAGAAGGATGCGGTTTCGCGGTCCGAGGAGGGAGCCACCGATGATCCTGCTCCGTCGCCTGCTTGGTGACGTGCTGCGTCGGCAGCGCCAGCGCCAGGGCCGCACTCTGCGTGAGGTCTCCTCGTCGGCCCGGGTCTCCCTCGGGTACCTCTCGGAGGTCGAGCGGGGGCAGAAGGAGGCATCCTCCGAACTGCTCTCGGCCATCTGCGACGCGCTGGACCTGCCGATGTCCGAGGTGATGCGTGAGGTCAGCGACGATCTGTCGCTCGCCGAGCTCGCGCAGTCCGCCGCCGCCGAGACTCCTGCCGCGCCGATGCGGCCGCTGCTGGGCGCGGTCACTTCCGTCACCTCCGTGACGTCCGCGCCGGACGAGCGCATCACGATCAAGGCGCCCAAGAAGTCGGCAGAAGCGGTCGACGTCGTCGCCGCCTGAGCCTGACCACCAGCTTTCACGCTGCGGCCCCGGACCAGGGTTCTCCCTGGTCCGGGGCCGCAGCGTTGTGCATGCCCGGCCGTCTCCGTCGGTGAATCTCTGGCCCGTGCCTGCTTTTGCCATGTGTTCCCGACCGGGGCAGGGTAGGCGATGAAGGTCAGCGAAGATCGAACCGCGGCACAGCAGGACGAAACAGGCCGGCCGGACGCTCCGTGCAGCGGGGCCGTCCGGCCCGGCCGGTAGCCGACCCGCTAGGAGACACGCACATGAGCGTCGTGAAGAGCCCGCTGCCGGAATCCGCCCGGAAGACCGTCGGAGAGGCCCTGCAGGGCTCGCTGGTGGATCTCATCGACCTTTCCCTGCTGGCCAAGCAGGTGCACTGGAACGTCATCGGTCCGCGCTTCCGGTCCGTCCACCTCCAACTCGACGAGGTCGTCGACACCGCGCGCCTGGCCTCCGACACGGTGGCCGAGCGCGCCTCGGCCATCGGGGTCACCCCGGACGGCCGGGCCGGCACGGTCGCCAAGACCTCCGGCATCGACACGGTGACCGACGGCTGGGTCAAGGACGGCGAGGTCGTGGAGATCCTGGTGGCCGCGCTGGACGCCGTGATCACCCGTATGAGGGAACGTATTGCCGCGACCGATCAGCCGGACCCCGTCACCCAGGACATCCTCATCGGCATCACCGCGGACCTGGAGAAGTTCCACTGGATGTTCCAGGCCGAGAACGTCTGACGGTCCCGCACCCCCCAGTGCCCGATCACAACCCCTATCTGCCGGCCGGAAACCTGCACCGCACGGTGCGACCTCGGGGACCCATGGAGGCGGCGATGCGTGCACGCAGGGCGGTGCGGGCCGGGCGGCTCGCCAGGCACGTGCTCGCGGCGGGCTGCGGCCTGGCGTGGTGGTGGGCGGCGCTGCGGCTGGCCCTCGGGCCCGGGGACCGGCCCGGGCCGGGGGAGGGCGCGGCGCTCGCCGGCTGGAGCCTCGGGCTCATACCCCTGCACGCCGTCCCCGCGCACGCCCGCATACGCAAGGCAGGGCGGCGCCTCCTGCCCGGCCTCCGGCGCCGCCGGCCGGAGCCGGCCGCCGGACAGCAAGCGAACGGTCCGACGGCCCCCGATCAGCCCGCGGACGGCGTGGGTCCGCGCTGACAGCGCGGGCACCAGTAGGCCACCCTCGTCCGGCCGTCCTCGCCGTGCTCGGCGCGGCGCACGGGCGTCCCGCAGCGCAGGCAGGGCTGGTGCTCCCGGCCGTACACCCAGTTCGTCCGCCCTCGCCGGGTGTCCCCGGTGGTGACATGGCCCGGGCGGGACTTGTTCGCCTCCAGCAGCCGTTTCGCCAGCACCACCAGCTTCTCCGGGGCCGTGACCTCCCCGAAGGGCGTCCACGGCGTCACCCCGCGCAGGAAGCACAGCTCCGAGACGTAGACATTGCCGATTCCGGCCAGATTGCGCTGGTCCAGCAGCGCCTCCCCGACCGGCCGCTCCGGCCTGCCGGACAGCGCGGCGAGCGCCCGTGCCGGCTCCCAGTCGGGACCGAGCAGATCCGGGCCGAGATGGCCGACCACGTCCCCCTCCTCGGCGGTGGGCAGCAGCTCCAGCACCGGCAGCCGGTATCCGACGGCCGTGCGCGCCTCGTTCTCCAGCACCGCCCGCACCTGGTGGGCCGGGCCGCCCCGCCAGCGCTCCCCGGGGGCGTACAGGTGCCAGGCGCCGTCCATCCGCAGGTGCGAGTGGAGGGTCAGGCCGCCCTCCAGCCGTGCCATGAGGTGCTTGCCCCTCGGCACGACCTCCAGCATCCGGCGCCCCGCCAGGTCGGTGGTGGCCAGTTGCGGCACGCGCAGATCCGCCCGCAGCAGGGGCCGGCCGGCCAGTGCGGCGTGCAGTCGGTGGGCGGTCAGCCAGACCGTGTCTCCTTCGGGCACCCATCCATGATGGCGCGCCCGGCGGTGACCTGGTCCGTGGCCCGGGTTCCGCCAGGGTTGTTCCGGTGCGTGGCCCGGGTTCCGAGCGGTCCCCGGGGCCTGACCGACCGCCGGGCTACCCGTCGCGCAGCCGCAGTCCCCGGGGCGTGGCGTGGAAACCGGCCGCCTCCAGCGCCTGGCCGAGCGCCGAGGTCAGCGCTGGCTCGCCGTTGGTGCGCTCCACGGTGAGCCGGCCGAGCGCGCCCTCCCGGACCGCCAGGGCCAGGGCGTCCGCTGCGGCCTGCAGGCGTATGCCGTCCCCGGGCCACGCCAGCAGGGTCTTGCCACCCCGTTCCACGTACAGGACCAGTTCGCCGTCGCTCAGGACGACCAGGGACCCGGCCTTGCGTCCCGGCTTGTGCGTGACGCCCTCCGGCTGCTCGGGCCAGGGGAGCGCCGCGCCGTACGGGTTGGCCGGGTCGGCGGCGGCCAGGACGACGGTGCGCGAACGGCCCTGGTGCTCCTCCTCGCGCTCTCTGGCGGTGCTCAGCGCGCGCAGCCGGTCCACGGCCCCGTCCATGGCGAACTGGGCTGCGCCGAGGCCCTCCACCACGTAGCCGCGGCGGGCCTGCCCGGTTTCCTCGAAGGCCGAGAGCACCCGGTAGGCGGCCGAGAAGCCACCGGCCACGCCCTCGGCCGCGACCGCGCCGCGGGTCACCACGCCGTGCCGGTCGAGCAGGGTGTGCGTCAGCGCGTGGGCGCGCAGCGTGGCGTCGGACTCCGCGGGCGGCACGAGCGACCAGCGTCCCGCGGTCGTGGGCGGCCCGCCGCGGGAGGCGGTCGCGCGCGGGGCACGGGCGGCCAGCGAGCTGTAGCGGCCGCGGGGCACGGACCTGGGCGCCCGGTGCGCGGTGGACCCGGCCGTCCGGCCGGAGCCGAGCAGCGCCCGCAGCGGTGCCAGCGTGTCGTTGGTGAGGCGCCCGGACCAGGCCAGGTCCCAGACCGCGTCGGCCAGCTCCGGGTCGGTCACCTCATGTCCTGCGGCCCGCACCTGGTCGGCGATCTGGCGGAAGAACAGTCCGTACCCGCCGTCGAGGGCCGCCAGCACCGCCTGGTGGAGCGGGGTGAGCTCCATCGGCTGCGGGGCGGGGATGAGCAGCGGCGCGCTGTCGGCCAGGTAGAGCGAGACCCAGCCGTCCTTGCCGGGCAGGGCCCCCGCCCCGGCCCACAGCACCTCGCCGGACGAGGTCAGCTCGTCCAGCATCGCCGGGGTGTAGCCGGTCACCCGAGAGGGCAGCACCAGCTTCTCCAGGGCGGAGGCGGGCACGGCCGCGCCCTGCAACTGCTCCACCGCCCTGGCCAGGCCGTCCATCCCGCGCAGGCTGTGGGTGCCCACGTGCTGCCACTGCGGCAGGAACACCCCGAGCGTCGCGGGCGGCACGGGCTCCAGCTCCTGGCGGAGTGCCGCCAGGCTGCGGCGGCGCAACCTGCGCAGCACGGCCGCGTCGCACCACTCCTGGCCCGCCGCCCCCGGCCGGAACTCGCCCTGCACCAGGCGGCCCGCCGCGGTCAGCCGGTGCAGGGTGCCGTCCGCGACCGCAGCGCCCAGCCCGAACCTGTCCGCCGCCTCGCCGCTGGTGAACGGCCCGTGCGTGCGCGCGTACCTGGCCAGCAGGTCGCCGAGCGGATCCTTGACCGGCTCGGTGAACGCCACCGGCACCCCGACCGGCAGCGCCGTGCCCAGTGCGTCCCGCAACCGGCCGGCGTCCTCCACCGCGGCCCAGTGCTCCGCGCCCGCGATCCGCACCCGGATCGCCCGCCGCGCCTTCTCCAGCTCCTTCGCCCACTCGGTGCCGCCGCCACGCTCGGCCAGCTCCGCCGACGTCAGCGGCCCCAGCACGCGCAGCAGGTCGGCCACCCCTTCTGCGTCCTTGACGTGGCGGTCCTCGGTGAGCCACTGCAGCTCCCGCTCCAGCTCGGCCAGCACGTCGGCGTCCAGCAGCTCGCGCAGCTCCGCCTGGCCCAGCAGTTCCGCGAGCAGCCGCGAGTCCAGCGACAAGGCGGCCGCGCGCCGCTCGGCCAGCGGCGAGTCGCCTTCGTACAGGAACTGCGCCACATAGCCGAAGAGCAGGGACCGGGCGAACGGCGACGCCTCGTGGGTGGTGACCTCCACCAGCCGGACCCTGCGCGCCTCGATGTCGCCCATCAGCTCCACCAGGCCCGGCACGTCGAAGACGTCCTGGAGGCACTCGCGGACCGCCTCCAGCACGATCGGGAAGGACCCGAACTCCGAGGCCACCTGAAGCAGTTGCGACGCTCGCTGCCGCTGCTGCCACAGCGGCGTGCGCTTCCCGGGACTGCGGCGCGGCAGCAGCAGCGCCCGGGCCGCGCACTCCCGGAACCGGGAGGCGAACAGCGCCGAACCGCCGACCTGGTCGGTCACCAGCTGCTCGATCTCCCCCTTGTCGAAGGCGACGTCCGCGGCCCCCACCGGGGACTGCTCGGGGTCGTACTCGGCGCCGTGCGCCAGCGGGTCGGCGTCCAGCAGGTCCAGACCCATCAGGTCGGCGTCCGGGAGCCGCAGCACGATGCCGTCGTCGGCGTGCATCGCCTGCGCGTCCAGCCCGTACCGCTCCTGGAGCCTGGCGCCCAGCGCCAGCGCCCAGGGAGCGTGGACCTGGGCTCCGAACGGCGAGTGGATGATCACCCGCCAGTCGCCGAGCTCGTCCCTGAACCGCTCCACGACGATGGTGCGGTCGTCCGGCACATGGCCGCAGGCCTGCCGTTGCTCCGCCAGATAGGCCAGGACGTTGTCGATGGCCCAGGTGTCCAGCCCCGCGGCGGTCAGGCGCTCACGCGCGGCCTCGGGGGTCAGCGCGCCGACCTCGCGCAGCCACGCGCCGACCGCCCTGCCGAGCTCCAGCGGCCGGCCCAGCTGGTCGCCCTTCCAGAACGGCAGGCGGCCCGGCACCCCGGGAGCGGGGGAGACCAGCACCCGGTCGCGGGTGATGTCCTCGATCCGCCAGGAGGTGGTGCCCAGGGTGAACACGTCGCCCACCCGTGATTCGTAGACCATCTCCTCGTCCAGCTCACCCACCCGGCCGCCGCCCTTCTTCGGGTCGGCGCCGGCCAGGAACACCCCGAACAGCCCGCGATCCGGAATCGTGCCGCCCGAGGTCACCGCCAGCCGCTGCGCGCCCGGCCGGCCCGTCAGGGTGTTCGCCGTCCGGTCCCAGACCAGGCGCGGGCGCAGCTCGGCGAAGGCGTCCGACGGGTACCGGCCGGCCAGCATGTCCAGCACCGCCACGTAGGCCGACTGCGGCAGCGAGGCGAAGGGCGCGGCCCGCCGGACCACCGCGAGCAGCTCGTCCACGTCCCAGGTGTCGAGTGAGGTCATGGCGACGATCTGCTGGGCCAGGACGTCCAGCGGGTTGGCCGGCACCCGCAGCGCCTCGATGCCGCCCTCCCGCATCCGCTCGGTGACCACGGCCGACTGCACCAGGTCACCCCGGTACTTGGGGAAGACCACCCCGGTCGACACCGCGCCCACCTGGTGCCCTGCACGGCCCACCCGCTGGAGGCCGGACGCCACCGACGGCGGCGACTCGACCTGCACGACGAGGTCCACCGCGCCCATGTCGATGCCCAGCTCCAGGCTCGAGGTCGCCACTACCGCAGGCAGGCGGCCCGCCTTCAGATCCTCCTCGACCAGGGCCCGCTGCTCCTTGGACACCGAGCCGTGGTGCGCCCTGGCGAGCACCGGCGCCGCTCCCCGGGCCGCGCCCGACTGGGCCATGAGCTGGGCGGGCGTGTGCGCCTCCGGCAGCGCCTCGCCGTCCACTCGCTCCTGGCCGATCTCGTTCAGCCGGTTGCACAGCCGCTCGGCGAGCCGGCGGGAGTTGGCGAAGACGATGGTCGACCGGTGGGCCTGCACCAGGTCGGCGATGCGCTCCTCCACGTGCGGCCAGATCGACGGCCGCTCGGCGGGACCGGCAGCGGGGCCGGTGTGCTCGGCGGCGTCCATCACCGGCGAGCCGCCCAGTTCGCCCATGTCCTCCACGGGCACGACCACCGAGAGGTCGAACTCCTTCTGCGACGCCGGCTGCACGATCGTCACCCGCCGCTGCGGCGAGAGGTAACGGGCGATCTCGTCCACCGGGCGGACCGTCGCCGACAGCCCGATCCTGCGCGCGGGCCGCTCCAGCACCTCGTCGAGCCGCTCCAGCGACAGCGCCAGGTGGGCCCCCCGCTTGGTGCCCGCGACCGCGTGCACCTCGTCCAGGATCACCGTCTCCACGCCGCTCAGGGCGTCCCGGGCGGCCGAGGTCAGCATGAGGAACAGCGACTCCGGTGTGGTGATGAGGATGTCCGGGGGACGGCTGACCAGCGCCCGCCGCTCGGCCGGCGGCGTGTCCCCCGAGCGGATGCCGACCCGCACCTCCGGCTCGGGCAGGCCCAGGCGCACCGACTCCTGCCGCAGTCCCGCGAGGGGGCTGCGCAGGTTGCGCTCCACGTCCACGGCGAGGGCCTTGAGCGGGGAGACGTACAGCACCCGGCAGCGCTTGCGGGCCTCGGCCGGCGGCGGGACGCTGGCCAGCCTGTCCAGAGCGGCCAGGAACGCGGCGAGCGTCTTGCCCGAACCGGTGGGCGCCACGACGAGCACGTCGGAGCCCTCCGCGATGGCCGTCCACGCGCCTGCCTGGGCGGCGGTGGGCTCGCGGAACGCCCCGGCGAACCACGCGCTGGTGGCCGGGGAGAACGCCTCGAGGCTGGGATGACGGGACTGTTCGGACATGGCTCCCATCCTGCCTCGCCGGACCGACACCCCGCTGGGCTCGCCGTCCAGCCTGTGGATAACTCCTGGCGCGAGCACGCCACCGTGTCCCCACAATGTCCCATGGCCACCCGCGAGCAGGCACGACACTGGGAGCACCCGGGCCTGCCCGGCGTCGATCTGCTCAGCGCCCGCTACATCCGCCACACGTTCGCCCGGCACGCGCACGACGGCTACGTCATCGCCGCGGTCACCGGCGGTATCGAGGCCGTCGGGCTGCCGGGCGGCGCCGAGCACGCGGGGGCCGGGGGAGTGGTGCTGCTCAATCCGGAGACTCCGCACACGGCCTACGCGGGCACCGCAGACGGCTGGAGCTACCGGGTCCTGTATCCCGCCCCCGAGGTCGTCGCCGCGGTTGCCGCGGAGACCTCCGCGCTGCGCGGCACCCCGGCCTTCACCGCCACCGTCCTCGACGATCCGGCCACCGCCGACATGATCGCCGACGTGCATCGGGCCGCCGAGCACGACAACCCGCTCGCCGCCGACACCTTCCTGCGTCTGGCCGTGGCCCGACTGCTGGCCCGCCACGGCACCGCCTCCGCCGGTCCCGAACGCGCACCGGCCGGCGGCCCGGCGGTCGCGGCACGCGCACGC